>DNTK01000562.1 GCA_003508755.1 Bacteroidales bacterium
TACTGGCAAACTCAGGGCTTTGGAACAACATCCTGGCCCTATTGTGGCGAAATTGACATGATGGAACACTGGGGCAGCAACCAGGATTATGTGCAAAGTGCCATCCACACTCCATCGAGTTATGGGGGTACCGTGAATCATGGAGGGCAGGTGATTAACAGCGCCTCCACCGAATTTCATGTGTATGCAATGGAATGGACCGACGAAAAAATGGTTTTTAGCGTTGATGGTTCAGTTCATTACACATACAACCCTGCCGTAAAGGACTCTGATACATGGCCTTTTGATGCTGAACAATATCTAATATTTAACATAGCAATCCTGCCTGAAATTGACCCTGCTATCCTGGAAACTACCATGGAAATAGATTATGTGAGGATTTATCAGAGAGAATCGGGTCAGGGACCAACAGAGCCTCTTACAGCAGCAGCGGAACCACCTGCCAGAAATACTTCAGATGTTATTTCGATTTACAGCGATGCCTATGCAAATGTTTCAGGATCTAATTATGATCCTGACTGGGGTCAGTCGACAGAGGTGACTTATGAAGTAATAAATGGCGACAATACCTTAAAATTCGCCAGCTTTAACTACCAGGGGATTGAATTTGGCTCTTTTGTGGATATTTCTCAATTCGACTATTTGCATGTTGATATGTGGACCAGCGATGAATCATCGGTACAGGTAAACTGTATTAGTCCCGGACCGGCAGAAAAGCCCTATGTGTTGAATGGAGAAGCTGGTCAATGGTCTGAATTTGATATTCCGTTAGATTTTTTCTCTGATGTTGTAGACCTTTCACAGGTGTTCCAATTCAAATTTGATAATGGAACCGGAGGTACTCTGTTTCTTGACAACCTCTACTTCTATAAAGAAGTATTGAGTAATGATGCCACATTGAGCAACCTAAATATAGATGAACAAACCCTTCCTGATTTTGATCCGGCAGTAACACACTATTCTGTAGTATTACCTCCTGAAACAACATCAGTTCCTCATGTTACTGTTTCAACATCAGACTCTGCTGCGGGAGTACAAATTACTCCTGCAGCAACCCTTCCGGGAACTACGAATATTGCTGTAACTGCGCAAGATGGGTCAACACTCACCTATAGCATATATTTCGTCTTAGAACCATGTTCTTCTGCTACATTTGCCGATTGGGAATTCTCAGGGACCAATCTAGGATTCCCAAATGTATGGGGTGGAGCCTCCTTTACCGTAGTTCCCAATCCCGATGGAACCGGCTATGTAGGTGCCCAAACGCTTGGACAGGGCGAAGATGAATATGCAGGTATGCAATCTGACCAATTACCAGGGAGTATAAATCTCGATTCCTGCACAAAAATCACTATTGATGTGTTACCAAGTAATCCTGGATTATTGATTTTTAAATTGGATGACAGCTATGGTTTCTATTCATCCATAGAAGTACCTGTTTCTGTTGATAGCCATATGGTGGGAGTATGGACAACATTGCTAGTTGATATAGATTCAGCTGTAAAGTCATTCCCAGGGTCTGGTCCTGCAGATCCGGAACAAATTTCATCAAGGATGTACGATCAGATAACTATAGTGTGCGATGCAGGAGCAACCCATACAGGTATCTGGTACATCGACAATATTATTGGCCCGGAATACGATATTCTCTGTGAACCATTAATACCAGCACTTTCAGAAATAAGTATAAATGGTCAACCGCTTTCGGATTATGCTCCCGGAACCTTTTCGTATGACTATCCGATAAGAGCCGGAAATGTAACCCCAACAGTTACTGTTGAGACAGAACCAGGTGTTTGTCGGCCAAATCCATCGGCTGAGGTCTCAGTCAGCAGAAGTTATGTTCCATCTAGCTCAACAATATCGGTTACTTCGGATGACGGACTTCATTCGGCTACATATATTGTGAATTTCGTTGACATTATAACACTACCACTCGACTTCGAAAGGGGAACCTATGCTGTTTCCGGTATTAATGGGGGTGAATTTACTTATGAATATGAGAACAATCTTACTGGCTATGCAAATCATGTTGGTAAACTGGTAAAAGTACCCGGACATGCATGGGCAGGAGGTTCTATTACACTTACTGAAGCAGTTGATCTTTCCAACAACGGTTACCAGTTTCAAATGGATGTACTTTCTCCAAGTGCTGGTGATACAATCTATCTGAGAATAGAGAATCCTTCAGATAGTATGAACTTTATCATAGCTGAAGCCTATACTGCAATGGCAGGTCAGTGGGAAACACTCTCTTTTGATGTAACAGCCTCTGTTGGCTTAAACGGAAATACGAATGATTTAAGCAAGGTAGTTTTGTTGACGAACTTAAACAGTACGGGTGACGGTAGAGAGCAATCGACTTATTCTTTCGATAATATTCAGCAAGTAAATTGCACCGTAAACTGCTCTCCCTATCCCTGCAGTGATTATGGAATTAATC
This sequence comes from Bacteroidales bacterium, assembly GCA_003508755.1. GTDB lineage: Bacteria > Bacteroidota > Bacteroidia > Bacteroidales > UBA10428 > UBA10428. Next base: position 2,444 of record DNTK01000562.1, read on the forward strand.
CCCCGGAAACATGTCCACCCGATGTGAATAGAGATGGTGTTATCGGAGTTTCCGATTTGTCAGAAATTTATGGTGAATTCGAAAACACATGTGAATAATCTCAAACAAAATGAAAAGAATATTTATTATACTATTCAGCCTGGTTCTTTCGTTTGCGAATTTATTTGCACAAGAGGAGAATGTTGTTTTACCAGCCAACGGAGGTGTTTTGGTGAGTTTCACTTCGGAGTTGGGAGGAGATAGATCTGCCGCAAATTTAACAGATGGTATTACCACAGATGAAGGCTGGTCAAGTATTGAAAATCCTGATAGGCAGGAATTTATTTATTCCTTCCGGGATGGAAAATTTGTTGTGTTAACCGAGGTGGTTCTTTTTAGCGGAACTGCCAGCGGACAATATTTCTGCGACAGCATAGAAATATGGACATCAACAGATACCGTTGATTATACACTTGCCGCAAGTGGAAACCTTGAGAACAGAGTAGATACTTTAACACTCGAATTAGATAGTGTAATTGCTCAACGCGTAATGCTGGTAATTCTGAGTGGCTATGACACGCTTTACCGGGAGTTGGGAGAGTTTGTTTTGAATGGACAGGTAGATGATACACCTCCTGTAATCACCCTGAGTGGCCCCGACACAGTGACTGTTTATTATGGTGAGGCATACACAGAGCCAGGTGCAGTTGGTATGGACAATACCGATGGAGACATCAGTAACAATATTGTCATTACCGGCAATGTAAATCCTTTTACGGTGGGCAGTTATTCCCTTACCTACAATGTTTCCGACCAATCGGGGAACGCCGCTTTAACAGTTCATAGATATGTCAATGTAATAGATACCGTTCCTCCGGCAATTGTATTAACCGGACCCGATACAGTTAAGGTGTATTATGGTGAGGCATATTCAGAGGCCGGCGCCAATGCCAGTGATAATGCTGACGGCGATCTGAGTAGTGACATCATTATTAATGGTAACGTAAATAGCTATATAGTAGGGGGCTATCAGTTAACCTATGATGTTAACGACTATTCAGGAAATGCAGCCGAAACAGTAACTCGTACAGTAAATGTAATCGATACTGTACCTCCGCTTGTAACCTTAAACGGACCAGATACCGTGATTGTGTATTATGGAGAGACCTACACGGAGGCCGGCGCCAGTGCCATTGATAATGCCGACGGCGACCTGAGTGGCAACATTGTCATAAATGGCTCGGTTGATAGCTTTTTAGTAGGGAGCTATTTGATCAGCTATGACGTTGTTGACCTCTCAGGGAATGCCGCTTTATCTGTAACTAGGGTTGTAAACGTATCAGATACAGTTCCTCCTGTTATTACCCTGAATGGTTCTGACACCATTACGTATTATGCCGGAGATAATTATATTGAATTCGGAGCTGTTGCCTTCGACAATGCGAACGGTGATATTTCTGAAAACATTGCGATACTTAGTACGGTGGATACAACAATTGAAGGAAGCTATTATGTCGAATATTCCGTTGAGGATTCATCCGGCAATTTGGCGGTTCCTGTAATCAGAGTTGTTCATGTTATTGATACCTTGCAGCATACATTGCCACTAACCTTTGAATCGGGTATTTTCGATATAACAAATTTCGAAGGAGCCTATACAACAATTATACAAAATCCTCAGCAGGAAGGAATCAATACCAGTAATACGGTTGCCCAATTGGTGAAGGGATTTGAACAGGTATGGGGTGGAAGTTCTTTTTTGCTGCCTGAACCAATTGATTTTTCAGTAAATAAAGGAATTTCAATAAAAGTAGTAGCTCCACGCAAAGGAGCTTCTGTAATGATGCGAATCGAGCATGCTACAAATAGTGGTGTGTTTATTGAAAGATCCTTGAGTGTAAAAGCGGCAAATGAATGGGATTCACTTTGTTTTGATTTCTCTGCAGCTACATCAGGTGTTTATAGTAAAATAATTTTAGTTTTCGACAGAGGAGTAACCTTTGAAAGAGACAGCAATTATACCTATCTGATCGATGATATTGAACAAGCTTTTATTCTATCAAATACAGATGCTTCCTTAATTGATTTACAGGTAAATTCAAATACAGTGGTTAATTTTTCACCGAATGTGTTTTCATATACTCAGCAATTGCCTGAAGGAACAACTCAAGTGCCCCAGGTAACAGCGATAGCCAGGAATGAGGAATCGACCCTTTTAATAACACCTGCTGATACTATTCCAGGAACAACAGAAATTGTTGTAACTGCCGAAGACAATTATAGCACAAGCCTTTATAAAGTCAATTTTGATGTTGCAAGCGAATCGGTACTTCCAATTGATTTTGAATCTGAGCACTATGATATTACTAATTTTGATGGGGGTTTCCTTTCTGTAATTGAAAATCCACAAGTATCGGAGTTAGATTCCAGTGTACATGTGGGCGAAATGATAAAAGGAGCAGGAGCATCATGGGCAGGGAGCTATATTACGCTTACCTCACCTATCGATTTTACCAATAATCCAGGCATTTCAATGAAGGTGTTTTCACCCCGGGCAGGTGCAAGAGTGCTCATAAAACTTGAACATCTCACCGACCCGGGTATATTTATACAACGAGAGCTGACAACAACTGGCTCAAATAGTTGGCAAACATTAAGTTATGATTTCACCGGAGCAAGTTCGGGTATATACAGCAAAGTGGTTATCATATTTGATTTTGGCACTTCGGGCGATGGATCAGCCAATTTTACTTTCCTTATTGATGATATTGAACAGATAAGTTCCGTTCAGCAATCATACTCACTGACAGTAAACAGCGGCAATGGAGATGGCAATTATTTGGCGAATGATACAGTGTCTATTAGTGCGAGTCAGGCTCCTCCCGGACAAGTATTTGAACGGTGGGATATTTTATTGGGGAGTCCGGTTCTGGAAAATATTTTTGCTTCATCAACCAACCTGTTGATGGGTGCCTCTGATATTATTGTAGCAGCTATTTACAGACCTCTTCTTTATACTTTAAATGTGAACAACGGGAGTGGCGATGGAGATTACCATGTTGATTCTGTGGTCGCAATTGTTGCAGATTCTGCGCCAGCTGAGCAGGAATTTGACAGCTGGCAAATAAATTTTGGAGGTCCTGTTATTGACGATATTCTAGCTTCGTCAACATTTCTAACCATATCAGCAAGCTCAGCTACTATAACAGCCACATACAGACCGATTAGTTATGAATTGTTAGTAAACAGTGGAAGCGGCACAGGTATTTATGAACCAGCGACTTCGGTATCCATTTCTGCTAATCCGGCACCTGTGGGTTTCGAATTCGATTATTGGATGATTGATTCTGGTCATGTCGCAATCGCTGATTCAACTGCTTCTACCACCAGCCTGGTTACATCTACCACGGATGCTTCTGTTACAGCAGTTTACAGAGCCATTTTATATTCTCTGATAGTAAATAACGGGAGTGGAGACGGAGCCTTTTATGCCGATTCCACGGTTACTATTGTTGCTGATTCTGCACCCGCAAACCATGAGTTTGATACATGGATTATTAATTATGGTAATCCATCTATGGCTGACACCAATTCTCAAGCTACATTGTTAACTATGTCAGCTGCCGGTTCCATGGTAACAGCTACCTATAAGCCTATTGTATATTCGTTAACCGTAATTGGAGGTTCCGGCGAAGGTTACTATAACTCCGGAGAGGTTGTATCTATCTCAGCAGATACAGCCCCTGCCGGAGAAGAGTTTGATATGTGGGTTATTCTTGAGGGATCGCCATCTATTGCCGATATACATTCAGACAGCACAGTTTTAACTATGTTTTCCGATTCGGCAGCAGTTATGGCTACCTATCGGCCCATTCAATATAGCCTGACTGTTAATAATGGTTCTGGTAACGGAAACTATGAATCAGGTACTGTTGTCTCAATTTCGGCAAATCAGGGGCCTCAGGGATATGAATTTGATGCATGGGAGATTATTTCAGGAACTCCATTGTTAGCAGATACAAATGCAATCAATACCAACCTGACTATGCTATCCAATGATGCAGTTGTAACAGCGACTTATAGGCCATTGTCTTACGACTTAATTGTTAATAATGGCAGTGGTAGTGGAAGTTATCATGCCGGAGAGACGGTAGATATCGTTGCTGACAGTGCGCCTCCCGGAGAGGTATTTGATGTTTGGAATGTAAACTCCGGTGGACCTTCAATTGCAAATTCAAGTCAATCAGCTACGAGCCTTGTAATGTCAGCTAATTCAGCAAGTATTACAGCAACTTACAGGCTTGCTACTTATGAGCTAATAGTAAATAATGGTAGTGGAGATGGTAATTATGAAGCTGGCAAAACGATAACAATTACCTCAGATCCTCCTGCATTAGGTTATGTATTCCATTATTGGAGAATAGATTCTGGTAGTGTTGTTATAGAGGATATATACAGCTCTGGCACAAGTCTTACCACGGCAACTGGTCACGCTATTGTTGAGGCGGTTTATATGCCAGCTCAACACTGGCTAACTGTAAATAATGGTACGGGTGATGGAAGTTATCAGGCTGGCACAGAGGTAATAATTATTGCCGATACTGCTCCTCAAGGATTGGAATTCGCAGCCTGGGTTGTAAATTTCGGAGATCCGGTAATTGCTGATATAAATTCACCAGCTACTACTGTAGTTGTACCATCGGGATCAGCTACTATTACTGCAACTTATAAGCCAATAGTTTATGAATTGCTCGTATTAAATGGCAGCGGAGGAGGAAGTTATACTTCCGGAGAAACGGTAGCTATTTCAGCAAATTCAGCAGCTCAGGGTAATACCTTCGATAGGTGGGTGGTAAACTTCGGAACTCCGTTTATTGCAGATATCTATTCACCCCAAACCAGCCTGACCATGAGGCCGGACTCGGCAAATATAGCAGCTGTATACAAATCAATTGAATATGATCTAATTGTTAATAACGGAAGTGGAAGTGGTAACTATGTCGCAGGGGAGACGACAACCATTTCTGCAAATACGCCACCATCGGGTCAGGAATTTTACTACTGGGAAGTTAATTCAGGAAATGTAATTATTGATGATATATTCTCTGCAATAACAGTACTTACCATCGGTGATTCCTCAGCTACCATTACTGCTACATACAGAAATATTCAATATGAATTAATGGTAATAAACGGAAATGGTGATGGTTTTTATGAAGCAGGAGATACCATATCACTAGTGGCCAATACTCCTTTAACCGGCTACGAATTTGTTGCCTGGTCAGTGAATACCGGAGGACCTCTTATAACGGATGTAAATGAATCTACTACCACAATGATAATGCCTGCTGGGGCTGTAAGTATCACTGCTACCTATCAGCAGATTGCATATGCTCTCTTGGTCAATAATGGGAGTGGAGGAGGAAATTATGTTGTCGGAACTCAAGTAACCATTATTGCAGATAACCCTCCTGATGGTGAAGAGTTTTATATTTGGCAAATCGATTCCGGAAATGTTTCAATTAGTAATGTCAATACTTCAAGTACCAGCTTAACTATGTTATCAAGTCCGGCAATAATATCTGCAGTTTACAGGCCGATTAGTTATTCGCTGGCGGTAAATTTTGGAAGTGGAGATGGTTACTATGAAAACGGAACAGTGGTAAACATTTCTGCAGATACTGCTCCATTAGGACAGGAATTTGACAGGTGGATTATCAATTATGGAAATCCGGTTATAAGTGATATTTATTCATCAAATACTACCCTGGTTATTTCTGAAAGTGTGGCAACCATAACTGCTACATTTAAACCCATCGAATACGAGTTAATAGTCGAAAACGGAGAAGGTGATGGTTTTTATATTTCAGGACAGAATATTTTAATATCTGCTGATTCTGCACAGGATGGTTTTCAGTTCGATAGCTGGATTATTGAAGAGGGAGATGCTTCCATTTCAGATGTTTATTCATCTGCTACAGTCCTTACTATGTCATCGGAAGATGCCAGGATTCGTGCAACGTATACCTTACAAACATATGAATTGATTGTAAATAGCGGAAATGGAGATGGATATTATATCAGTGGAACAATAGTGCCCATTTTCGCCGATGGAATACCTGCCGGATATGAATTTGACAGATGGGTTATCGAGTTCGGCAATCCGGTAATTAATGATTCGATTTCTGAAAATACATTTATCGTTACCTCATCAGGAAACTCGGAAGTAACAGCAACATATAAGTTAAAAACAAGCTTTAACGGCTCTATTTTAACATGGGCAGATGAATGCCCATTGAGCGAACAGTTAGTGACTGAAATTACTCCAGCCGGCATTCATTCGCCCATAGTTGTTCCTGATGCTAATGGCTTGTTTGTTTGGGATATTTCCAATGGTACAGAAATAAATATAGTCCGTGATATTCCTGCCTCAACACCCGTAATGAATTACATAAACGGATATGATGCCTATCTGGCAGCTCAGGTTGCTGTATTGGATGACGAGTTTTTACCGAATGTATATCAAATTTTAGCTATGGATGTGAACCGTGACGGGAGAGTTTCTGCGGGTGATATCACCCAGATAGCGAAACGGGCTGTAGGACAGCTGGACGAATTTGCTACTGATTGGTTGTTTATTCCATCTACAACCATTAAGACGAATATAAGTTACAGAATATCTGATACTTATCCTGAAAATGACCAACAGGGGTATTCACGAACAAAAGTACCAGTAGTATTGGATGATATACCCATACCAGTAGAAGATTCTTCTGGTTTACTCATTGTTGATTCAGAATTATATAAATCAGTCTTACTTGGCGACGCAGGTTATGTGCTTACACCAGATTCTTCCAGTTTCAAATCAGTAAATTCCGAATCTCAAATACTTCTAGATCTGAATGCAGTAACTGCGAGCGAAAGCATCATTGAAATACCATTGTATATCTCGTCTGATATTCCTGTTTATTCCCTAGATTTCAGCCTGAGCTACAATGCTGCTATTATGAATTTTGAATCCATTGTTGATTATGCTGGTATTGAGGAGATGGTTTATGAGAATGATGGAATTATCAACTTATCGTCTTACAGCCTTAATGCCATAAATACAGAAAGTCACGTATTGGGTTTAAGGTTCATGTGTGATAATACATTTGAGAGTATCGATTTTAATTTTGATATCAGTTTGTTAAACGGTTTGCAGGTTTTAGGAAATATTTCGGATATCAACACATCGATTACCGGAAATGAAAAGATACCTTCCGCCCATCGATTCATATATCCTAACCCAACATCAGAAACATTGCATGTGAGTTTTGATGGAACTAAAAATGTAAAAGTATATGATTTTTATGGTCAGATTCTTAAGTCATACAACAATGTAAATCAATCTGTTAATATAGATGTTACAGGTTTTAAGGATGGTAACTATATCTTGATGATTGGAAATGAGGTTTTTCAATTTGTTGTCGTAAAATAAAACGGAGCACATTTAGGAAGAGCTTTATTACTGAAAAGTTAATTATCATTATTAGCATATAAAAATCATGAATAAATATCTTATCATTTTATGCTCTTTAGTTCTACTTTTTTCATGCGAAAAACAGGATAATTCAGTTGATAGAACAGCTAACTTGCTTGCTGATTTGGCAGGATATTATTGTGGTTACAAGAATTATAATCAAGAGTCAGATTTGTATTATTTTGAAATTAAAAGTACTCATGTACCTGATTCATTTGTTTTTATTGATCATGATAACCTATTTTGGATAAGTGAATTGAATATGCTTTTACAGGGGGACACCATTCTCTTTGAAGAAGATTATTCAACATTAAAGGATATACATATGGAGAGCGGATTCCATTGTGATGTAATCCTAAAAACTTCCGGTAAGGGTTTCTATTATGAAAACAATAAGGAATTGGTTACTCGCTTTATTAATGTAGATTATTGTATTAATTCTGCACCACACATTGTAACAGAATACACCTATGTACTAAAAAATGCAAATGACTATCCCTTTGAAGGTATCTATGGAGATAAAAATATGGATACTCTACTGATAGTAAAATCAGACACGGGAAACGAATATAATATAAAGGTTATCAATAGTGCCCAAATGCCATACAAGGGTTTGGCATTCAATGCTGTTAAAGAAAAATGTTGCTTTACTATAAATCGCTCAAACACCGATTTTGTCAAAGTGCTATGCGGATATATCGACTTCCAGGTCTATAAGATATTAGATTCTCGCGATAGTATTAGCAATAAGTTTGATATGAGATTACAATATGAGATCACCTCAGAAGAGGTAACCAAAACAATGTATTACAGTGCTGAATTCATCAAGATTTAATCTATATTTTTAATAATACTAAACCGCAAAACTACTTCATTTAGGTTACAAATTTTACTGATTCAAAGGCATTTGTTTGCTTTCCGGTATTGTTAATAACAGCAGCTAAATATTAATAAGCTAAGTTGCGATGTTCCTGGGCAGAGAAGAATTGTCCGTTAGGACCGTCATTATCAATTAAAACAGGTGCCAGTGCCCCCGGTAGAACTGCTTCGACCGGATGTTCAGCATTGGCGCCGCCCATGTCGGTTTTAAGCCATCCCGGATCAAGTGTATTTATTCTTACTCCGGTATTTTTAAGTTTTGAAGCGATATCATGTGTCAGTTTATCTACAGCCCATTTTGAAGCTCCATATGGTGCGAGTTCAGGTTGTTCATTAATTCTCGAAGTTAGGTTAACGACTCTGCCATATCCATTTTTTATCATGTCAGGGATAAATTCTCCGCACATATTATACATAGCTATTACATTAACCTTGTAACTTTCCAACCAATCATTCCAGCTGTGTTCCCAGATATTGGAACGGTAAGAGGTCATAATTGCAGCATTGTTATAGAGTATATCAACACCAATGTGCATTTGCTTAACTTCTTGGATGATATTTCTTACTTCTTGAAAGTCAGATAAGTTACCGCTTACCTGGTAGGTGTTTATATTGTATTGCTTTAATAAATTCAAGGTGCTTTTTGTACTATCAATGGTTCTGCCGTGTAGGATTACATTGCATCCCATCTTTGCCAATCCCAGGGCAATCTGCTGACCAACACCCCTGCTCGATCCGGTAACAAATGCGTTTTTTTCTTTAATATCCTTCATGGTATTAATATTAAGTGAAATAAAAAAAGAAGTTGCTGAAGTAGCATGCTTAGCAATGTAGTTTAAACCTCTTAAAGTAATGCTTTCTGTAAGATATTTCTGTTTCTTCAGAGGAAAAAATTTTCAGTTTGATATAGCAAAGTTAAATGAATGATGTAATAAATATGTAATTGTAAATTTGGTTTTAACGGATATATTTATGAATTATACAGATTCTATAGTAACTTATGTTGTATATGATGTTGAGAATTCTTTTATGCTGTGTTGTAGTTACTTTTGGTAGTTCCGTCTATTCTCAGAGCCATTGGGAATCGATCGTCCTTGCAGAAGAGCAATGGCGTTATTTTCCGGCCAATGCTGAACCTCCTGCAACCTGGAACCAAATAGCATTCGATGATAGTTCCTGGAGTCTGGGAAATGGTGGCATAGGATATGGCGATGGTGATGATGTTACCATAATTGACACGGTTAGCTCCTTATATCTTCGTAAGGACTTTCAAATAGATAATCTAACAGAAATTGAGGATTTATTGCTTGATATCGATTATGATGATGGTTTTGTTGCCTATTTAAATGGAGTTGAAATTGCCCGGTCCGACAATGTAACGGAGAGCACTCCTGCTTACAACAGTGTTCTCACTTATTTTCGAGAAGCTGTAATGTACACAGGGGGGTTGCCTGAGCGATACTCGATAGGTATTGAGCAGCTTCAGGAGGGATTAAATGTGCTTGCCATCCAGGTTATTAATTATGGAATCAGCTCATCAGATTTAAGCTCAATAATATTTTTGAACGGCCTGATTAATAATACCAATACAGTTTTCAATCCTACTCCGGCATGGTTTTATCCGCCTGGTGGTAATGGTAACGAAGTGGAACTTACAGAAAGTAATTTACCCATTGTTGTTATTAATACCAATAATACAGACATACCGGATGATCCCAAAATTGTTGCACATATGGGGATAATTAATAATGGTGAAGGTGTTCTGAACAGAATTGATGATGCATTTACTGATTACGATGGTCGAATTAGTATTGAGTTAAGGGGTGAATCGGCTCAACTTTTTCCCAAGAAATCTTATTTGTTTGAGACACAGGATGCCCTTGGTGAGAATAATAATGTTTCGCTACTGGGCATGCCGGAAGAGAATGACTGGATACTCTATGCCCCGTATTCCGATAAATCTATGCTAAGAAATACTTTCACCTTTGAATTGGGAAGAAGGACCGGCAATTATGGATCCAGAATAGCCTATTGTGAACTTGTTTTAAATGGCGAATACAGGGGTGTGTATGTGTTAATGGAGAAAATTAAAAGAGATCTAAACAGGGTAAATATTGCACGACTAAGACCTGAGGAAATTGATGGAGACGACTTAACAGGCGGATACATTCTTAGAGTGGATAAACTGGATGAGGACTATATAGATGAAACGAGTGGGTGGACTTCCCATCCTTCTCCATCCTATCCAAATGCCATGGATATTACTTACCAGTATTTTTACCCTGACTCTAAAGATATTGTTAACGAACAGCGGGAATACATTAAAAACTTTATGAATGAAGCAGAGGCAGTATTAATCGGCAACAACTTTGATGATCGCAATACAGGTTATAATAAATACCTGAACGTTGGTTCCTTCGTTGACAATCTTCTCATAAATGAAGTATCGAAAGAAGTCGATAAATACAGGTACAGCACATATTTTCATAAAAAAAAGGATAGCAGAGGCGGCGAATTATTTGCCGGCCCCATATGGGATTTTAACCTGGGCTATGCAAATGTAGATTATTGGCCCATGGGGCTTGATTATACGGGGTGGTTGTACGAAGATGTAAATCCTTGGGAGTGGAGCATTATGTTCTGGTGGAAAAGACTAATGGAAGACCCCTATTTTGCAGATTTGGTAACCACACGATGGGAATATCTGAGAGAAAACGCACTGAGCAATGCAAAAGTTATGCATATAGTCGATTCACTTAGGGGAACAATTGAGGAAGCGCAGGGAAGAAATTATACCAGGTGGCCAATTTTAGGAACCTATGTTTGGCCTAATTACGCATGGGAGGGCTATAACTATAACGATGAGGTGAATTTTTTCAAAAACTGGTTGTTTGCCCGCCTTCAATGGATGGATGATGCTATGTTTGGCAGTTTGCTGAACCCATCAGCAATACTTGAATTAGCTGAAAATACTGCTAACGCCAGTACGATACAGGTAAAACTAACTTTATTCGACGATTATTTTAACCACTCTGTACTGCAAATCGCTGATTTTACAGTAAACAGCGCGCAAAATGGGTTTACTGTATCGCGGGTAGATTATAAAGATCCCTCCTCAGCAACACTCTATGTGTTACAAACTGTCATGGATATAAGTGCCAGAGATATTTCAATAACAATTGATAAAAACATTCTCAACGGGTTTCAATCCATTACTACTAACGCTGTTGATATTACAAGTAATGAACCTGCAATGCCGATTGCAGGCTATGGAGTATCTGTTTACGGGTATCAGGGAACCATTGTTGTCAGTTGCAATCAACCGCAGTTGCTCGACTCCTCTCTGGAGGTTTATAATTTATTAGGTCAGCTGGTTGGAAAATACGAGTTATCCAGACAACGGATAAATACCATAGAGAATTCACTTATTGATGGTATCTATCTTGTGCGGTTGTATGTGAATAATACCCCTGTTACCGAGCAAATAATACTAAGAAAGTAAGAGGTAATTTAGATTTGGTTTTTAAGATATTCTGCAGCAACAGAGCTTGTGTTCACCGCAATGAACCGGCATGTTGATGTTTATCGGCTTATTGTTTTTAAAAGTTTGGTTGTAAGAATACAATACCTGACATTATGATACATTGACTTCCAAAAATGAACCTTTGCTTCCTCGATAAGAGGATCACCAACCTTGCTGACCATGGCAAACCACTCATCATTTTCCTTATCAACAAAAATATCGTCGATGTACCCAATAAGCATAAGAGCTTTCTTAAGTGATTCGTCATCGCCGAAATGCTTGTAATGATAAAGCAGGGCTAACGCAGTTTCTGCTTGTGGCCACCACAATTTAAAATCCTCGATTGGGACATTTTCAACTAGTTCGTTAAAAATACCACCATAAGTTTCATCTCTGGCCACAGCCAGTAGGTTATTAAGGAGACTGGACAAAAGCTCCTTACTTACTGTAATAAGATCCTTGTTGTCAATTGTTTCCGCTGCTTGGCAAAGGATCCATCCAATCTCAGCATTATGTCCGGCCCAATTAAAATTTGGCAGTTTCTTCCAGTCTTTTGTGAGCCGATGAAGGCACTCTTGTTTTTCTTCGTCTATAAAATAGCTTGCAATTATTTCAATTAATTCCCTGATTCTATTTTTTAAATCATCTCCCGGCTTATATTCAAATAGCTTAACAAAGCTCTCGAGCAAATGGATATGTGTTGCCAATGCTCTGCTATTGTATTGTGTGAGACGCCATTCCTCAGTAAATCCATCTATATATCCTACGCCATCCTGATCCCGGAGGGTTTTATCTATAAATTCCAGATGTGAATTTATTTCTTGCTCTATTTCAGGCGAATCCGATAATAAAGCATATTCTGTGAGTCCATAAAGTATAAAGGCCTGAGCCATGCATACATTTTCGGTGTCAAATTCTCTGTTTCCACTTGAATCTATAGACCAGAAATAACCACCATTTGGGTTTTTATATTCCTGAACGAGTTTCGTATATGCAAGATCGGCATAGGGTTTATATTCACTGGATTTATAATGCCGGCAAGCTGCTGACATGCCATACATAATTCTTGCCAGGTACATAGACCCAAGAGGAGAATCAGGATTGGCCCTGCCATTAATATCGCACTCCCCATAAATAACCTTAGTCTGAATATCTATAACATTCCGGGTCCAAAATTTAAGGATACTTTTTAGTTCTTTATCAAGTATTTCAAAATAGATCTTCATCGCAGGGTTAAACTCTATATGCAAATAAAAGTTAAGGATTATTTATAGTTAAATTGCAATATACAAACGATCATATATCAACAAAAAGCCAACCACCTCAAATCGCTTAAGTAGGGTGGAGTAAAATTTTATTTCACACATGGGCTTAATATTTCCTGGATATTAATGTTTTGTGCCCCAATTACTGGTTTATTTCAGTTTTAGTTCCGGATACATTTAAGAGAATATAGGTGCTTACTGCTATTCATGAACAATAAATTTTCTGAAAATTGATTGGTTGCTGCCAGGTGTTATTTTTAAAAAATATATACCACTTTTGAGTTCCTCAATTTGGAAATTGATAATTTCTACATTATCAAAAGACTGCCGCTTAATAGTTTTCCCCTCATAACTAAGTATTTCGATTTCAATACTCAAATGGATTTCATCGAATTTAACAGTGATGTAATTTTTTGCAGGATTCGGGTAAAAAGAAAAATCTGCAGAATAGTTTTCATTAAGATCCGATCCCATGTCAACAGAGAATAATCTTATATCATCAATCATCCAGCCTTCCTTCTGAGAAGATTCGTTGTCGCTGGTAAAGTTGAAACGCACTATAATAGTATCCATGTAGTTAAACGAAGTATTCTTGACAGGGAGTTGATACCAGCAGAATTCTGTCTGAACCCACCCACCAGAATTACCAGAATATCCATAGTTTCCATCGTGGAGTAGTTCACTTTCGGAATAAAGATTTTTTCCTGTTGCAGCGGGATACATGGGCCAGGAACCCAAATCCTCAAGGATATTATGCCAAGTGCTGCCTCCATCCAGTGATATGGTAATGAATCCACCATCTTTCAAAGCATCAGTATCATACTTGTGGTTGATTCCCAGACAAAAGTCATCCGGAAACCAGTCAACATTAAATCCTCCAAGCAGAACATCAAACGAGGATAAGTTATTGGCCGGGTAAAATCCGGCGGAATCTGTTAATATGGCTCTTTTATTGGAGTAAGCAGAGTCAAAAAAGTTTTTATTGGGCTCACAAACTTCCCAAATGTTGTTCTGAGAAGTATCCAGGACCAAATAATCCTTTTTGGTTTCAAAGGTAATTGTGTCCCAGTTGTATTGTTCATTTTGACCGCAGAGCGATATGTTCAAAAAGAGAATACATAATAAGGGTAAGGCGGTTTTCATAGGCAGTATTTTTTTAATCAGGATCTGGATAGATTTTCAAGATGTTCAGGGTTTCATTTTTGGTCCTGGATTTTAAATTATGATATATTTGACTTAAAGCAGGCTAACTATGCTGCAACTGCATTTTCATGGCTTGTACTGAAGCATGTGGTTAACATTTCTTAGTATTACTTTGGCTCTGTTTAATAATTGAATAACAAAAAACCTACAACCTTCAATCCAGCATAAGTTAAGGAATTTATCTATAACCCAGGGTATTGGTTAATGAACATTCTTTTTTTACCCAAAACACGGCAATAAATGACTTATTGGAAATACCAGAGCAAACCAAGCCTGTTCTTCTAATCTTATTGTTCAGAAATGATTTTTAAGGAATAACTACTCTGGAAATCAAGCAAAGAAAAAAATAATTGGGTGGTTTCGCCTACAGATGAAAAAAATTAGCTGCGTTATTGATCTGTATGGAAATATTTTACCTATCATGCTTCAGAGGGGTAGGATTTCTTGAAATAAAAAAACAGCGTGCAAATTACTTACACGCTGATAAAATTGGTCGTTAATAACTATCTATTTACTTTCTCTGGTTGCACATGTTTTAATTCCAAATGGTGCGTACAATGGACAAAAACTTACCAGGCTGGTGAGCAGAAAGACACCAGCCAGTATCAATAATACTATGCCCAGTGCGCCAGAAATGACATTCGTAAAGTAAAGTATAGCAACTATTATGGCAATAATAGTTCTGATGATTCTATCAGCATTTCCCATGTTTTTTTTCATAACAGTAAAGGTTTATGTTTTCAATTATACTTATAAGTCGTTTATGACTAAAAAACCTGACAAATTTTCTTTTGTTCAAAAGAACCAACCTTTGGGAACTTAATGCGGTTGAAACAGATTGCTTCAAGTATTATTATACACCTAATTATCAATTC
Organism: Bacteroidales bacterium; assembly: GCA_003508755.1. Taxonomy (GTDB): domain Bacteria; phylum Bacteroidota; class Bacteroidia; order Bacteroidales; family UBA10428; genus UBA10428. The sequence goes on from DNTK01000562.1 coordinate 17,690, forward strand.
TTTATCATTGAATTGGTTCCCCAATGTCTGATTTTATTTTCCTGCTCACCGCAGCAGGTTTTTATCAATAGGCTTTTTTAATAAAATAATCTTTAACAGGTATATTCAATCACCAGTAATCCAGCCTGCACCTGTGTCAGAACCGATAGGTCATTACATAGATTCTAATTCACAGCCTCAAGAACTCTGCTAAGTTTTTTCTGCACATCGGTAGCCAATGCTTCCAAATCTTTATTGTTAACAGCGCTCATGGCATCCATCGGATTAATCATAGTTACTTCAATAGCACCACGCTCATTTTCTTCCACCACTACATTGCAGGGTAGAAATACCCCTACCTTATTTTCAGCTTGTAGGGCTTTGTAGGCAAATTGGGGATTACATGCACCCAGGATGGTGTATTTCTTAAAATCAACATCCAGTTTAACACTCAGTGTTTCCTGCATGTCTATTTGGGTAAGTACTCCGAAACCTTCTCCTTTAAGTGCATGAATGACTTTATCCATAGCCACATCGAAGTTTTTTTCTGCCAAAACTTTGTTTAAATAGTAGTCCATGATTTTACGCTTTAAGTATTAGTGTAATTTACAAATAAATACCCTCATATGTTTGCATAAAAAGGAAGAATTTACTTGTAGTTTTTTAGCTTATCCGCAATTACAATAGCTATTTGTTCAGCACCTTTCTCATTCGGATGTATTGCATCGGGAAAGTATTCAGGCTTGGTTAGAAAGATAGTATTCAAATCTATAAGCGACAGGTTATTTGTTGTTGCAATATCTTTAATAGTGGGAATTACCCCATAATTCAGGGTCGAATCATTTATACCCCATTTTGTTTCAAATACAGGTACAGGCAGGCACAGGTAAATCTGAGGCTCTCCATCTATTGTATTCAGCGTATCAATCATACGCTGGTAATCGTCACGAAAATTCTCCTGGTTCCAGTTGTGGTATTTACTGTCGTTTGTGCCAAGCTTAATGATTATAATATCGGGTTTATATGTAAATACATTGCTGATTTCTTTGCAGTTCCAGTAGGAGAGATCACTCTCTTTTAACATGGTAGCCCCGCTGCGACCTGCATTTAATACTATATAATCAGCTCCAAGTAGCTGTTCTAGAACAACCGGGTAGGCGGTTTTGCTTTGCTGTTCATGGCCAGCACCTTCTGTGATGCTGTCACCAATGCAGGCAACTTTAACCTGTTTGCTGTTGCAGGCATATAAAGCAATGCAAAGCAAGAGAATTGGTAAGATTTTTTTCATCATAATAATTTTTATTTGTTAGTACCAACCCAGGTAAGTTTATGCCAAACTGTTTCAAAGGGGCCATGTTTGAAATTACCAGCCCACCATTTACAAAATAACCCAAATAATATGGTTAAACCAATTCCAAGCAATAAACCATAAGTCGGACTTGTGTATTTATATAGACCCAATCCGAATCCATAATAAATACATGAGCCAACAACAGATTGCAAAATATAATTAGACAGACTCATTTTACCGAAGGATGAAAAATAGCGAAGGCTTTTTCGAAAGGAGGTAACCTCGAATAAAATCGTAAAACCTGAAACCAGAATAAGCATAAAGCTTAAATCTGACCAGGTTGAAATCAACACCATAACTGGCCTTTTTACAGCTTCACTACTTATAGTTCCGGG
>DNTK01000534.1 GCA_003508755.1 Bacteroidales bacterium
GATGCTGTGGCATGCGAGAAGGTATGAAAAGTGGATTGATAAGGCACTTGAAGATACCAGGGATTGCCAGTACCTGCTGTGCGCCCCCGACATTGAATGGAAACCCGACGATGTACGCGAAAATGGTGGCGAAAAACGATTAGAACTATTTGATGCCTATAAGCTTGAGCTAGAGAGATATGATTTGAATTATAGCATTGTAAATGGGACAGGTGGAGCTCGTATTGCAAATGCTGTTAAATTTGTAGAAAAATTTCTGGAATAAATCGCATATGACAAATATTCATGTTCACGAACTAATAGCTAAGACTTTTTCGGGGCTTGAGCCCATTTTAGCAGATGAACTTACCAAACTAGGCGCTACTGATGTTTTATTAGGGAAACGCATGGTTAGCTTTAAGGGAGACGATGCTTTACTTTACAAGGCGAATATATATCTTCGAACGGCCTTACGTATATTAAAGCCTCTCTGCAGTAGTCCTGTAAAAAATACCGACCAGTATTATCAGTTTTTTCGGGGTATTGAATGGGAAAAGTATATGAATTTGCATCATTCATTTGCTATCGATACTGTTGCTAATTCAAAGATATTTACGAATTCACTATATGCTGCACAACTGGCTAAAGACGCCATTGTAGATCGTTTTCGCGATAAGTATCACAAACGTCCGCTGGTTGATACTAAACAGCCAAAGGTGCTAATAAATGTACATATTTCCGGCGAGCAGATTAATGTATCGCTCGATAGCTCAGGCGAAACCCTAAACAAGCGAGGGTACAGAACGGCCGATGGAGGAGCTCCGTTAAATGAAGTTTTAGCAGCCGCTATGATATTGAATAGTGGTTGGGATCCCAAAACACCTTTTATTGACCCGATGACAGGTTCTGGGACGCTTGCTATCGAGGCAGCTTTAATAGCGCGCAATATCCCACCAGGAATGCTCCGAAAAAACTTTGCGTTCCAGAATTGGCCAGATTACAATAAAGAATTGTATACCAAAATAATTGATGGGATAGAATTAGCAGAATTTCGTCCAAAAATTTTTGCAAACGATATTTCTCCGGAAGTTATTGAAATGGCAAAAAAAAATGCTCAAAACGCATTGGTATCAAGTTTTATCCGATTTAATAATGAATCAATTACGGAATATAAGCCCAAAGCCAAAGAAGGCACGATAATCATAAATCCCCCCTACGGTGAGCGACTAAAGCCCAACGAAATAGATTTGCTTTATTCCGAAATAGGCACTGCATTAAAGCTAAATTTTTCAGGTATGAGAGCCTGGATCCTATCGAGCAACAATGATGCCTTAAAAAAAATAGGGCTGCGTCCATACAAAAAACTTCAGTTATACAACGGTGGATTGTTATGCTGGTATAATGGTTTTGAATTGTTTGATGGCACTTTTCGCGATCATAAGTATCCGGAAGCTGCTTCTTGAAATCGGTGTTAATAAATAATGATCTAATTTAGATTAATCTCATTCTATTTTATTAAATTTAATGAAAATACTGTAGGACAAATGTTGCAGAAGGTTGTACTTCAAAGATTTTTTCTATATTTGTTATACCTACATTCAAACGCATGAAACATTTAAGCTTTTATGAGCTTTAATATCAACGAATATTATACCAGGCTTAGCCAGGGTGACGTACTTCTTGCATACAAAGGAAGCATTACCTCTGAACTAATTAATGAGGTATTAGAGGCGGTTGAAGAAAAGCTTGAGAAGGTAAATGAGTCGGGTAAAACCAGAAAGAAACTCTATAATGTTCTTGTTGAAAGTCTCCAAAACCTTTATCACCACATCGAAGTTACCCACGAAGGCATCGAAGAAGATTTAGACCCAAAGTTTGCAGTTTTGGTAGTCGAACGCGACAACGACCAGTATAAGGTGATTACTGGAAACTTTATCCAGTCGCAAAAAATACAGTTTTTAAAAGAAAAAATAGATAAGATCAATTCTATGACAAAGGATGAGCTGAAGGATATGTACAAATTTATCCTGAATCATCAAAAAATCTCTGCCAAAGGTGGAGGAGGTCTGGGATTGGTTGATATTGCCCGTAAAACAGGCAAAAGCATAACCTATGAGTTTTATCCCTATAACGATACATACTCATTTTTTAATTTAACGATAGAAGTTTAACATAATATCAAGCAGCTGGTATGGAAGCATTGGTGATTGAAGGAACTCAGAAAACTCCCTCGGTTGATTTTGACCCGAAAAAGGGAGAACTAGAGATAAAGGGTAGATCAATACCTGAAAATTCGATTGAATTTTATAAACCCCTGGTAGATTGGCTGGAGGAATACTCCGATTCAACAGCAAGCAAAACTACCGTTAATGTTCATCTTGAATATTTTAATACGAGTTCATCGAAATGTATTCTCGATGTATTTAAAAAATTAGAATCAATTCATAAGAGCAGCAACGAAGTACTTATAAACTGGTATTACGAAGAGGATGATGAGGATATGCTTGAAGCGGGAGAAGATTACGAGTCAATTATTCGCGTACCATTTAAAATGATTGAGATAGTAGATTAGGAATAATTAATTTAAAATATTTTAAAGCCATTCTCCCGTATGCGGAGAGTGGTTTTTTTTGTAATCTACCCACAAAAATGTTTGCTGCTAATCAATATGTTATCACTTTATAGTGTAACTATTTTTGATGATTAAGGCCATAGCTAAAGTATTAACTCAGTCATTGCATACATTTAAAATAGAACAGATCTTTTCTGCAGCTGATATGATATATAAATTATTCCATTGTTAAGTGAAGAAAGGGAATTAATTATTTCCTATGATTATCGGATGCACCTTTTCTGATTTTCGATGTTACAAAAAAAATATTCGAATAATTTCTATTCTTTTCTTTTAATGATGTTAAAATAGGTACTAGACTGCTTTTTTAATTCTATATTATTTTACCCAAATAACAATTTTTAAGTATCACATTAACAGATACATAAAACAACCTGTTAAGGTGTTGTTGTATTCATTTTATAATCTATTTTTCAAATGTGAATGTGAATTACAAGCTGATTTATTGACATTTAGGGTTAGATCTGCCTATCTTGCTTGAACAAACCTCTAAATCATTTCATATGAAGAAAGAACTGATTTCAGTCTTATTGTTCTTACTTATTAATCCATTATACATTTTAGCACAGGATTATAGTGTAAGTGGAAAAATTGTTGATAATAACAATACCCCCTTACCAGGAGTAACTATTCAAATTAAAAATGCCAACGAAGGAACCATTTCTGATTTAAATGGTGATTTTAATATCAATGCACCTATTAATAGTGTTTTGATAATTTCAATGGTTGGAATGATTGAGCAGGAATATTACATTTCTGGAGATACACTTTTACAAATTATTTTGGAAGAGGATATAAGTCTTTTTGAAGAAGTTGTTGTTATTGGCTATGGCACTGTGAAAAAAAGCGATTTAACAGGTGCTGTAGGGACCGTTAAATCAAAAGATCTGGTTAAGATAACTTCAATTAATCCGGTTCAAAGCTTGCAGGGAAAGGCAACGGGCGTGCAAATAACGAGTACTTCCGGTGCTCCGGGTGCAAATCCGGTAGTACGTATCAGAGGTATTGGTACATTTAATGACAATTCACCAATTTATGTTGTAGATGGTGTTATATCAAACGACATCTCGTTTTTAAATGCGGCTGATATTGAATCTACTGAAATCTTAAAAGATGCCTCAGCAACAGCTATATACGGTTCCAGGGGGTCTAATGGAGTAATATTAATTACCACAAAAACGGGCAAAAAGGGTCAAAAGCAAACCACATTTAATTATAATGGTGAATATGGGATTCAGCAAATCACAAAGAAAATTGAGCTACTAAACGGTAAGGAATTTGCAGAAGTATCTAACCGCATTAAATTTGAGTACAACAACCCCGATTTGCTTCCAAACACCGATTGGCAAGAATTAATCTTTCAACCGGCAGCAATTACCAATCATCAATTTTCTTTTTCGGGTAGTTCAGAACGAAACTTGTTCTATTTAAGTGTGGGATATTATAAACAGGATGGAATTATTGATAAATCGGGATACGAACGAATCACATTCAGAACTAATAATACATATCAAGTAACCGATTTTCTTAAAATTGGGAATAACCTCGGTATAACCCCCTTTAAACAACAAAATGCTCCGAATGTTACCTATCAGGCTTATCGGGCAAGCCCTATTCTTGAGCCCTATCGTGCAGATGGTAGTTTTGCAGGAGTGCCAGGTGTGGGTAACCCATTAGCCAATCTTGCTTATTCAAATAATTTCGATAAAGGAATTAGAGCAGTGGGTAATCTATTTGTTGAAGCTACTATTTTACAATCTTTTACAGCCAAAAGTAGCTTTGGGCTCGACGGACTTTACAAGAAATCATTAAATTTTACTCCTGCTTACACCGTATTATATTATGATGGTTCTGAATCATTACAGACCAATCCTACCAGCGACCTCTCAAAAGGTACGACTGAAAATCTGACATGGTTATGGGAGAATACGCTTAATTACACAAAAGAATTTAATAAGCATTCCATCAATGCAGTAGCAGGATTTACCATGCAAAATTCAAGTTCAGAGATATTGCGAATTTCAGGTGAGAATATTTTACGCGACAGTGAAGATTTCTGGTATTTGCAGCCAAATTATATTACTTCTAATACAATTAACAGTTTTGAAAACAGCGTTGATGCTGGATTAAATTATTCTATGGTTTCCTTCTTGTTCAGAGGTAACTACACATATAATAAGCGATATATTTTAACAGCAACATTTCGTCGCGATGGTTCTTCCAAATTCGCTAAAGAAAACCGCTTTGGTAATTTCCCTTCTTTTGCAGCGGGCTGGAACATATCCGAAGAAACTTTTATGCAGAATTTAACAGCTGTCACTGGATTAAAAATCAGGGCTAGCTGGGGAAAAATTGGTAATGAAAAAATAAATTACTCAGACCGTTTTTCATTAACAGAAAATTTATTGGCTGTTTTTGGACCAGGCGATATTTCCTATTCAGCAGTTTCGTATGGAAGAAGTGGTAATCCCGATTTAAAATGGGAAACTACAACACAAACCGACATAGGTCTGGATATGGCCCTATTTGGTGGAAAACTAACAGGTGAGTTTGATTACTACAGAAGAGTTACTGACGATATTTTAGTTGAGTTATCGACACCTGGTCATCAAGGTAACGGACAGGGTCAGAAAGTAAGGTACAACGCTGGAAGCGTACTCAACTATGGTTTCGAAGCAAATATTAACTGGAGGCAAAGAAGAGGTGATTTTAGCTATTCAGTGGGTGTTTTGGCAACTACCGTGCATAACGAGGTACTTAGTATTGGAGGCAATAGTGGTGTTGATTCCCTACTGTTTGGAGGGAATGTTAATGGATTTGTTACACAGAGCAGAAAAGGGCTGCCATTGGGAGCTTTTTATGGATACAAAACCGATGGCTTATTTCAAACACAAAGCGACCTGGATGCCTATCCACATACGAGCGATGCCGGACCAGGTGATTTACGGCGTGTAGATGTAAACAATGATGGAAGAATTGATGGACAGGATCGAACCTATTTGGGCTCGCCTATACCAAAATTTATTTTTGGTTTTAATGTAGAACTAACCTACAAGAATTTTGATTTTTCCATGAATATTCAGGGACAAACAGGTAACAAGATCCTAAATGGTAAAGAAATAGTGCGCCCAGATGAATATAATTTTGAAAAGCATGTGATTGATGGATGGACAGGACCTGGGACAAGTAATTCGGAACCGCGCAATTCCTGGGGTGGTTATAATTTCGTTACATCAGACAGGTTTATTCAGGATGGCTCATTTATCCGTTTACGAAACATTATTTTTGGATATACAGTTCCTGCGAATATTACCAGTAAAGCGAAAATAAACTCGCTTAGAGTATATGTGAAAGGAGACAATATTTTCACCTTTTCAAAATTTACTGGCTACACTCCTGAAATTGCTAGTTCTGATCCACTGGCAAACGCTATTGATATGGGTACCTACCCAATACCTGCTATCTATTCTATTGGCATAAACCTAACATTTTAACACGTATGAAAAAGATTAGATTAAATATCACCCGAATTATACTGATAAGTTTATTAGTTGCAATAAGTGCTTGTGAGGATTTTCTGGAAAAGAATCCACAAGGTTTATTATCTCAGGCATCTTTTCCGGTAAGTGCTTCCGATGCTGAGCTTGCTACAAATGCTTGTTATGCTGTTTTACGAAATGGTGGTTTCCATTCAGGGCTGTTTCCTTTAACCGATATAATGTCTGATGATGCTTACAAAGGAAGTAATCCGGGTGATCAGGCGGCAGTAATTGGACCCTACGATGATTTTACCTTTACCACAACCGGAAGTGAGTTGGCAAGCTGGTGGTCAACTTTATACCAGGGAATTAAAAGGGCTAATGTAGTATTAGCGAAAGTACCCGATATAACAATGGACGAAGATTTAAAAAACAGGTACCTGGGTGAAGCCAGCTTTATAAGGGCTTTGATTTATTTTGATTTAGTAAGAGCTTGGGGAGGGGTACCATTAATAAAAGACCTAAATCCCCCATTAAGACTCGAGCGTTCTTCAACCACCGAAGTATACAACCAAATTAAGACAGATTTACTCTTTGCAATTGATAACCTGCCTGTAAAAAGTCAAGTGGCTACCGACGAATTAGGACGCGCTACCAAGGGTGCTGCCCAAGCTCTATTGGCAAAAGCGTATCTCTTTGAGGGAGATTTCGATAACTGCGAAACATATGCCATGGCTGTAATTAATTCATTGGAATACGATCTGGAACCAATCTTTATCGATGCAAATGGCATCAACGGACAACATGGAGTCGAATCTGTTTTCGAAATCGGAGCCGAAGGTGTCGAGGCAACATCAGGAAATCAGTATGCAAATGTTCAAGGTGTTAGGGGAACTCCTAACCGTGGGTGGGGATTCAACCGGCCATCTATTGATTTACGCGAATCATTTGAAAACAATGATCCACGTTTTAAGGGTACCATAATTGATTTAGGTGATACCCTCGATGGCATAATAATAGCCGGAGATGGCACAACGCCAGATATTACCGAAGATGATGAAGGTAATATTATTGAAATTGAGTGCTACAACCGCAAAGTCTGGACCCCCGGAAATACTGTTCCTACGCAGTTTGGTCATAACCGCCGGATTATTCGCTATGCAGATGTATTACTCATGGCCGCTGAGGCTTTAAACGAAAACGATCAACCTTCTGAGGCACTCGTGCATCTCAATAAGGTCAGGGAAAGAGCGCGTGAAGGCAACGGTGGTATACTTCCTGATATTACTACAACCAATAAAGACTTACTGCGTGATCTTATTCTGGAGGAGCGACGAATTGAATTGGCACTTGAAGGACATCGCTATTGGGATTTAGTGCGAACTGGTAAAGCCACCGAAGTATTATCCCCACTGGGATATTCTGCCGGTAAACACGAGCTTTTCCCCATACCTCAGAACGAAATAGATTTATCACAAGGTGCACTAATACAAAATCCCAATTGGGACTAGAATAGCCAAACTAAAACCATTCAATAAATAAAAACTAAAAATTGAAAATTATGAAAAAACATGCTTTTTATTTTAACATCCTGCTTTTTATAATTATGGCTGCGGTACTAACAACAGCCTGTAAAAAAGACGATAGTCCTGCAGCTCTAAAACTAAGTACCTTGGTTGCTGATGATATTGATTTGAATGCAGCTACTGCTCCAAGCAATGTTGCTGCTGATCCCATTATTACTGCTACTTTTTCTACAAATGTTGATCCAGCCAGTGCTACTGCAGCAAACATTACGCTATTGAATTATGAAGATGTAAGTATAGCTATTGATATTACAGTTTCAGGAGCTGCAATAACTATTACTCCAACCGAACGATTAGGTGATGGAACTTCACATACGCTAACATTTGGCTCTGGGCTAAAAGCAACTAATGGTCAAATGCTTAGTGAGGCAATAGTCAGAAGTTTCTCTACCGATGGTTTATTCGCTCCAGGTGGTGCTGTTGCATATTGGAATTTTGAAGATGATGCTCTAGACCAAGCAGGAAGTTATGATGCTTCCGCAGTGATTGATGTAACCTATACCGCTGGAAGAAAGGCAGATGCAGGGAAAGCTGCTACTTTTAATGGAACTACATCAATAATAGAAGTACCAAATGGTGACCAATTAATGAATACATCTGATTTCACTCTTAGTTTCTGGGTTAAAGCAGAGCAGTCCGGTAAAGGGCATTTTGTGATGGGATTGGGTGCATTCTATGGATTTCAATTCGAAATATTTGGCGACTTTAACGGCTGCAAACTTGCTGCCCGATACGATTTAGGTGACGGTACAAGTGCTGCTGAGGATCTTTGGTTTCCCGCTAATGGAGATCTTGGCTGGCAAGGTTGGACATTCTGTGCTGATTGGACAGGATCTGGTGGGTTGCCATCAAGAATGGAAGATAAATGGGTTCAGGTAGTTTGCATGTACAACAGCACTACTAAGGTTGGTACCATGTATATTAACGATGAATTAGCGAAAACTCAGGATTTTAATCTTTGGCCCGACGGTGATGCCAAGCAGGGTGTTGTAGGATTAAAATACGATGGTGTTGCTCCTGAAGTTGTAAATGAACTTGCGTTCGGATTTATACAATCACGTGCCGGTACACTTTGGGATGCTGAAGCATGGGGTGGTTACGACTTTGCTGGTGCTAATCACTTCCAGGGACAATTAGATGATATCCGAATATACCATAAAGTTTTAACTGCCACTGAAATTCAATTAATGTATGATTCAGGAAAACCATAAATGCTATTCAAGAACTTCATAGTTTAGTTAGGGGCTACTTAGAGAGCACTCAGTGTTGATATCAAGAGTGCTGTATTCTTAAATCTTAAAATGCTAATTTCCCCATTACCGGGGAGATTAGCATTCAAGAAAGCATGAAGCCTTTTGTACTATGTCAGTAAATGAATTCAGTAAGACTAATTTTAATACTAATTAACAGGTTCATCCACGTGAAAATTTTTTTATCAATTCAGCTAATTATTATTCTGGCAGTTATTTCATTTAGCTGCAATAAAAAACAGAATACAAATGAATCAGGCCTTGTTCAACTAGCTAAAGTAACGGTTGGCAGTGTAACTTTAAGTACATCCGATATTACATCCGATGTCCCTGTTAATAAAACCATAGAGATAAGTTTTAATGTTTCTATCGATTCAAGCACCGTAGAACAAGCAATTAGCTTGCTCGACGATGAAAATATACCGGTGGCTTTATCATATAGTTTTAATAGCAATAAGACTGAAATTACACTAACACCGCTGCAAACACTAAAGTATAATAGTTTATATATCTTACAGATTGAACAGAGCTTAAAGGG
>DNTK01000543.1 GCA_003508755.1 Bacteroidales bacterium
ATACACGAGTAGGTCAGCACCCGAGCCCGCCAGGATACCAGGATGTAATTTATCCGACCAATAGTCGTAGTGTTTTACCCGCCGCAGGGAAGCTTCAATACCTCCAATTACCACAGGAGTTTGCGGGTACAATTGTTTTAGAATTTTGGTATATACTGTGGTGGCATAATCGGGACGATGTCCTGCTTCTCCACCAACCGTATATGCATCATTGGAGCGAAGGCGCTTATTGGCAGTATAATGATTTACCATGGAATCCATGCAGCCGGATGTAACACCAAAGAACAGTCTTGGTTCCCCAAGTTTTTTAAAATCGCGTAAATCGTCTTGCCAGTTGGGTTGTGGAACAATGGCCACACGCAATCCATGTGCTTCGATGAGTCGCCCGATTACTGCAGCGCCGAACGACGGATGATCGACATATGCATCACCCGAAAAAAGAATGACATCGAGCTGATCCCAACCCCGCTGTTTAACTTCTTTAGCAGATATGGGTAACCAATCGCCTATATTATAATTGCTCTGAATCATAGAATGGCAAAGATAGTGGAAATTAAATGGATAACTGGAAATTAACAAGCTGTTAAGATAAAGACACAGAAAGAGATAAAAGCCTAAATTGCAACTGACTGAAGCCATTGAATAGGAGCAGCATGCCTCCTTGAAGGAACAGTCACATGGGTGTTGAATTGTAAATAATTGCCAAATTCGTAAACCTCCTGTGAGCCTTTGCGTATACCGGTTAATAACTAACAAAAAACAGGAACTAACCAAACCGATTATTTTCTAAATTGCAGTATGAAACAGGTATTTTCATTTGTTCTCCTGCTCTTTCTTGTAGCAGGTATGGCCAGTTATGCACAAAATCCCTACTTTGGAGTTAAGGCAGGATTGAATCTTTCACATATGGTGTTAAAAAACAACGATACCAAATTTACAAATGCACTTAATATTTCGCCCGGTTTTAATGCAGGACTTACCATGGATTACAGAATTATTCCGGAGTTAACGATAAATGCCAGTTTGCTTATTTCCAACAAAGGCTATCTGAAAACAAGCAAAGAAGATTTTCAGGGAGCAAGCATAAAATCCATAGAACGACTCAGTCTGTATTATGTCGAGTTTCCACTCTATGTAAAATATGAATTTCAACTAAGAATGGTGGATGTTTTTGCCGGTGCAGGTCCCTTTGTATCCTATGGTTACTGGGGTAAATACAGGTGGCAACGTAAAGGCGGGGGTGAAACCGAATGGGGGAAATCAGATGTGCTTTGGGGCGAAAACCCAGAGGAAGACGATTTTGTGAACCTTGATTACGGAGCAGGTATTACCGTTGGGGGTAAGTGGAACAATTTTGTGTTGGATATTGGCTACCATTACAGTATACCTAATATTTCTGCCAATACCGACAATGGTATGTATGCCCGCAACGGAGTGCTTTTTGCTTCTGTTAGCTATTTCTTTAGCCGGTTTTATAAATATGCCGAAGGAAATTTTTAATTTAACTGATATAAAACCAAATTTAACAAGTACTAACTCAAATTTAATCGATATGAAAAAGACAACCAGAATTATTGCAGTACTTGCTGTTGCACTGCTTTCGACGCAAGTATATGGCCAGTATCTTAAACTTCAGGGTGGATTAAACCTTGCGAACATGATTATCGAAGATAATGATGGAAAAATCAGTGATGAATTTACCAACCGGGCAGGATTTAACGCCGGATTGTTAGCCGGAATTGGCTTAGGACCTATTGGTGTTGAGGGAGGTTTGCTAGTTTCTTCCAGGGGCTATAACATTGATGTAACTGACGGTAATACTACAACTACAGGCAATATGAACTCATTGTATCTTGATATTCCCATTGACCTGAAACTGGAACTAGGCTTAGGACCTATTGGTATTTATGGTTCGTTTGGGCCAGTTATTAGTTACGGTTTTGGTGGTAAGGTAACCTCAAAAACAACTAATAACCTAACTGATGAGGTATTGGAAGATATTGATGAAAAAATTAAATGGGGTAGCTCAGAGGAAGATCACCTAAAGAAAATGGACGTAGGAATAGGCCTTGGAGGTGGCGTAAATTTAGGAAAACTAAGTCTTGGTGTAAAGTATATCTGGGGAGTTTCAAATATTGCTCCTACGACCGATAATGGTTACAAAATAAACAACCGCACACTTCAAGTAAACCTTGGTATAAAGCTTATCGGTTAAGCTAAAAAGCCAATCGATTAACGACTTAATGCCCCAATTAGTCGGAATTGTGTATTAATTAATTCTTAAGTTGTATTTTATATTTAAGAAGTTTGTTATTTTTAGAATACGAAAAACCCTTGGAGGTGCCTGAAAATCCATTAAAACAGAGTAAGGGGTGGAACCGAAAAACCTACGAGTAGGACAATTAAATCTATTTATTACTATGAAAAACCTAACCAAAATTGTTTAAGTAGCAGCACTTGTTGCTTTCAGTGCAAGCACTTTTGCGCCAACAATCGGTATCAAAGCTGGTCTTAACCTGGCAAACACTGCAGTAAAAGCCGAAGGTGAATCTGTAGATGATGTTAAAATGAGAACTGCATGGCACGTGGGTGCTGTGGTTGATTTCCCATTGAGCGACCTGATTTCTGTTCAGCCTGGATTAATTATCGCATCAAAAGGGTACAAAATTGATGTTGATGGTTTTAAATCAACTGCTTCTCCTTTATACGTGGATATTCCAATCGACGTTAAAGTTGGTGGTGATGTGGGTGGCGCAAAAATTTATGGTGCTGTAGGTCCATACATCGGTATAGGTGTTGCTGGTAAATTTAAGGAAGAATTTGACGGTAATACTGAAGAAGCTGACATCAAGTGGGGTAGCGATGAAAACGAACATGACTGGAAACGTCTTGACGTTGGTGTTGGTATTGGTGCCGGAGTAGAATTTGGTGCTATCGGTGTTGGAGCTACTTATCAACTAGGACTTGTTAATATGTTCCCAGGTGGTGATAGTGACAATTCTGCGAATACACGCAACATCATGGTTTCTGTAGCATACTACATTGGAAGATAATTTTTAGATTTTTTCCATATTAAAAGCCGCTCCGAAATGGGCGGCTTTTTTATTTTATCCTTTGTCATACTGAGCGTAGCCGATGTATGATTTTATACGCTTTATTATTCAAGCTCTTTAATGGCTATTTGCAAAGTATTATCAATGCTTTCAATAATGGGGTAAAACCCTTCGTTGTCGAAAATATTGCGCGCTATGTAGGCATAAAGCTGTGCTTCGATAATGCTTTTCGAGGTTTCCATTTCCTGTTTGTTTAGCGGCACACCATTCTTTGAAGCATAAGCAGTAAAGTGTTTCAAAACCTGCTTGCCTCTTAGGTATTCCACAATGGCATCGGGCGATGTGAGCACGCTGAGTTGCTCCCGATGATCATCGGTGTATTCCAGAGCATAGCGGTAAACAAGTCCACGATGGCGCAATGCCATTAGATAATCCGTTACCCCGGAAGTATCGAGTGGCACGAACAGATCGGGCATAATGCCACCACCACCATAAACAATTTTACCACCCGGCGTAACAAACTTCAATGAATCTTCAAAATCGATGCTGTCCTGCTCAAGGAATTCTCCGTTGTCGTAACGAACTGCCAGTTCATTGTAGTAGTCTTTTGTCCCATTCTCATAAGGTTTTTGAATCGACCTGCCGGTAGGGGTATAATACCGTGCAATGGTTAATCTTACTGCCGAACCGTCGGATAGCATTTTTTGTTCCTGCACCAGGCCTTTCCCAAACGACCGACGCCCAATCACCATGCCACGATCGTTATCCTGCAGGGCGCCTGCAAGAATCTCACTTGCAGAAGCCGATGATTCATCAATCAGTACCACAGATTCGATGCCCTGGCAAAGCCCTCCCCTCGAAGCTCTGAAATCTTCCCGTTTTCGTGCATTACCCTTGGTATATACTATAAGCTGACCTTCATCCAGAAACTGATCGGCTACCATGGCCGCTGTACTCAGCAACCCGCCTCCATTGCCTCTGAGGTCCAGGATAAGCTTTTGCATGCCCCTCCCTAATAATTTGTTTGTGTGCTCTGTAAACTCTTCGAAGGTGGTACGTGAAAACTTATTGATCCGAATGTACCCTATTTTGTTAGTAACCATGTAGGAAACATCAATGCTGTAAAGAGGTATGTTGTCACGTGTAATGGTGAAAAACAATAATTCATCTACCTGATTTCTTGAAACTCCTACCTCCACATCAGTACCTTTTGGTCCTTTGAGTTTTCGGACAATGGAGTCGCTGGCCATTTTTACGCCGGCTACGGTATCACCATCCACCAGAATAAACCGATCGCCCGGCAATATGCCTACTTTTTCAGAAGGCCCGTTGGCAATTGCTTTAAGTACAATAAGGGTATCGTTAAGCATATTAAACTGTACTCCAATACCACTAAAATTCCCTTCGAGGGGTTCATTCACCTGCTGAAAATCGGTGGCAGGAATATATTGCGAATGTGGATCCAAATCATCCAAAATTTTTGGTATGGCATCTTCCACCAAATCCGATTTATCGACAGGATCGACATAGTCGCGTGATATGTAATTAATAATGTTGGTAAGCTTGTCGGACCGGGGGTAAATCACATAACTATCGGCTCCGCTGCTTCCCGTGTAATATTTGCCAATAAACATGCCTGCTACAATGCTCACAGCTACAATGCTGGGCATTAAAATCCGGATGAGGTTTTTGTTTTTCATTGTTTTCTCCTTACTAAGGTCTAAATTTTTGTTACTCCATCTCCATGAATTGAACTTCAATTCCTGCCCGCTCTAATAGTCTCACGCCTTCATCCGTATGATAGGTATCGCAAAAAACTACTCTGCGAATTCCCGATTGTATAATTAATTTTGAGCATTCCATACAGGGCGATGTAGTAATATAGAGGGTTGCACCATCGCTGCTGTTATTGCTCTTTGCCACTTTTGTTATTGCATTGGCCTCTGCATGTAAAACGTATGGCTTGGTCTTATTGTTTTCATCCTCGCATACATTTTCGAAACCTTCCGGAGTGCCATTGTATCCATCGGAAATTATCATCCGGTCCTTTACAATTAAGGCTCCCACTTGCCGGCGTTGGCAATAAGAATTTTTCGACCAGGTTCGTGCCATTTCCAGATAACGCTTATCAAAATCCGCCTGCCGCTTGCCATAAGGCCGCAGTTTATCGTATTTATTCATACTTTATTTCCAAGTAGTTTCTGCAATAAAAGCTCAAAGATAGCACTATTTTAAGTTTGAACGGCTCCCATTAATTTAATATATCGGGCTTTATTATTATTTACAATCGCTGTTAAACAATGTTTTTAGATTTGGGTTATTCTCTATGAAATGCTAAAACTTTTTTACCTTCGAATTACTTAACATCTAACCCACACATTATGCTTGTCACATCAGAGGCGTTCCCATTTAATATGGAGCTCAATCAATGGCTTGTTTTTGCGTTTTTATTTGCCTCAATATTGCTCTTGGGCCAAATCCTGAAACTTGTTTTTAAGCGTGTTTCAAAGCGCAGCATGAAAGCAAATATACCCGTTACGGCATCATTTTTTGAGGCTTTTTATAAGTCGCTCAGCTTTATTTCCATTAGCATTGCGCTGTGGATTGGTTTTAAAATTGTTGAAATTCCTGAGAATTACTCTGCGCTAACGAATACTGTAAGTGAGATTTTAATTGTGCTGTCCTTTGGCATCCTTATATATTATCTGGTTGAAATCCCTGCTGTTTGGTTTGAGATTCTGCTTGACAGATCCAATCGGTCGCTGAATAAAATGTTCATTCCGGTTTTTAGAAAAACACTGCGGGTTTTTGTTGTCATACTTATCATCATTCAGGTTATTCAAATACTAAGCGATAAGCCTATTACATCTATCATAGCAGGTCTGGGAATTGGTGGAATAGCTATTGCATTTGCTGCTCAGGACACCTTGCGCCATTTTATTGGTTCTTTTGTTATTGCAGGAGACAGACCATTTGAAATAGGAGAACGTATTTTAATTGATGGACATGATGGCCCGGTAGAATCAATTGGCTTACGTACAACCCGCATACGAACACTCGATGGCCACCTTGTATCGATTCCTAATGGTGAACTGGCCAATAAAACCATTATGAACATTGCCCAGCGTCCCAACATTAAGCGTACCATTAATATTGGTGTTACCTACGATACCAAACCGGAAAAAATCCAGGAAGGACTGGATATATTAAAATCAATTCTTGAAAATCATGAGGGTATGGATGAAGAAATACCTCCACGTGTGTTTTTTAGCGATCTAAATGCCGACTCGTTGAACCTGAGAGTAATCTATTGGTATCATCCCCCGTCCTACTGGGATTTTGTCGCGTTTTCGGAAAAGGTAAATCTTGAAATAATTAAACGGTTTAATGAAGCCGGAATCGAATTTGCCTTCCCGACTCAAACGATTCATTTGGCAAAAGAGAAAAATGATGTATTGACTGAAGAAAAACCATAAAAATTAAAGAAAAATTAATCTTTCCCATACTTTACTTACCGTCAGAAAGTTATTGTTATTAAAATAACAATGCGGTGCTAATAAATTGATTATAAAAGAGAATTCACAAAATATAGGGATGGCAAATAGGTATATAATGATTACTTTTGCCTCCTCAAATCATAAATAATAGGGTTAAAAATGAAAGAAGATTTGACTAACAATTTAAAGCCAAGCAAGAAGGATCGTAAGGACATGATCCAATACATTAACCTCCAGCTTGCTGCACTCGGCCAACCAGTATATCACGACGAGGGTGATGCCAAAACCAAATTCGCGAACGAAAAATTCGTTGACTTAACAGAGGGATTGGTAAACAGTTTTCGTGAAAAATCGCGCCTGCTATCGGACCATTTGTGTGCGCCCGATCAGCGTATTCAGAATTTTATCGACGAATATCTGAGTGAGGTGAATATCGGTAAAGAAATCAAACTACCAAACGACACTTTTGTGCTTAATCAAAAAGGAATTGGTCGCGAGGTAAGTTTACCCCCGAACGGACGCACCTTCAAAAGTGACCTGTTGAGTTCCTATCGTGTAAAACAGGGCATCTTAAATAATCCTGCAAAAGACAAACGAACAACCAAAGGTACGTTTCATATTGTTGCCGGCTCGTTGCCTGTGCCTCTGGATAAAAAAGAAGTACCAAAAATTGCTTTTGCACACATGCTGCACGAAGCTTTAAAC
>DNTK01000222.1 GCA_003508755.1 Bacteroidales bacterium
GGGCGCCCGGTATGTTTTTAATGGAAGCAAACGGATTGAAAGAATTGGCCAAAGCCAACGCTATCAGGATTCCCACGGTGATTTTAGCAGACCATGATTTTCTACTTCTGGAAAATATACAACCTGGCGGAAAGAGTAAGTCGTTTTTCGAGGATTTTGGTGCAGCCTTTGCAACCATGCACCGCTATACACAAAAAGAATTTGGCTTTTATGAAGACAATTACATCGGGGCAACTCCCCAGCTAAATTGTGCTGAGGGGAAGCAAAAGACCAGTTGGGCAGAATTTTATTATCAAAAACGCATCCTTCAGCAATTGCGTTTTGCTGAGAAGAATGGTTATGCAACTAAAGAACTGGTAAAAGGGATAAACCTGCTTGAGCATAAAATTGAATCGGTCATAAAGGGTAGCCGGGAATCTCCTGCCCTGCTTCATGGTGATTTATGGGGTGGAAACTACATGAGCGATGAGCAAGGCAATGCGGTGCTTATCGATCCGGCAGTGTATTATGGACACAGGGAAGCTGATTTGGCTATGACCAAAATGTTTGGAGGTTTTACTGCAGCATTTTATCAGGCCTATCAGGAAACCTACCCTTTGCCTGATGGTTGGGAATACCGTCAGGGGTTGTACTTATTGTACCACTACTTGAATCACCTTAATCTGTTTGGACGTGGGTATTATGGAGAGTGTATTCATCTGTTGTATAAATACGTCTGAAACCCCTAAAATAAAGCCTTTTAATCGCTCCATACCGGGTAAATTGCGGTTTTTATTTACACGGTTTCATTAAAAACAACCTATATTTGTTTTAAAAGTTCAGGCATGGATACTACGGAAATACTTATAAAAATCAGAAAGATTGTTCGTTCGGTGGACATTGAATCAAAAAAGATTCAAAAGGAATATGGGGTTAGTATTCCCCAGGTATTGTGTCTGAATTTTCTGAATGATTCACCGAGTTACCAGGCTACGCAAGGAGAAATCCGTAAATTTCTTAATCTTAATTCGAGCACCGTAAGTGGTATTATAAACAGGCTTGAAAAAAAAGGATACCTGGCACGGCTGCCAAAAACCGGCGATAAACGCGTGGTAAACATTGCCCTTACCTCTGCCGGAGAAAAACTTCTGGGCAGTATCCCTGCACTTTTGCACGAACAGTTGTCGCAAAGGCTCGCAAAGCTGCAAGACGATGAATTAACAAAGGTCGAAGAAAGCCTTGAAACCCTTATCAGACTTCTTGAAATTGAGGAAGTTGAAGCCTCCCCAATGATTACCATCGATGGTGGATTAGAGGATAGCATGGAAGAAGAGCTCCCTCAATAGCGTTGCAGGCTTATTGTATAGCCTCTAATATCTGTTCATCCTCGGTAATCTTTCCTTTCGATAAATTAATGGCCGTTTCGATTAAAGCCAGGTGCGAATAGGCTTGTGGAAAATTCCCTAATAATCGCTTCGTTTTAAAGTCGATGTCTTCACTGAATAGTCCTACATGGTTGCTGTAGGATAACAGCTGATCAAACATCGCTTTAGCTTTTTTGCGCTCACCAATGGCATTTAGGGCATTTATTTGCCAGAAAGTACAAATGGTAAAAGACGAACTTGGCAACCCAAAATCGTCCTTGTTTTTGTAGCGATACATGAGGCCGTCAACACAAAGTTCTTTTTCGGTGGCCAATACTGTTTGCTTGTATTTGGGATCTTTAGCAGAGATAAAGCCATAGGGTTCCATTAATAAGGTGGCTGCATCTAAATCATTCGATCCGTAAAATTGAGTAAATGCATTTACGCTTGGATTCCAGGCATTTTGCAGGATATCTTCCTTTATTTTATCTGCCAATGGCTGCCATTCATTAAAGTATTTGTCTTTTTTAATAATACAGGCAACCTTTACAGCCCTGTCGATAGCCACCCAGCACAGCACCTTTGAAAAAGTAAAGTGCTTTTCATCGGTACGTATTTCCCAAATACCTTTGTCCGGTTTTTCCCAATTGTTATCTACAATCCGCACAATACTGCGCACAATGGTCCATAAGGTCTCACTATTTTCGAGAGACATTTCAAAATTCGTAAATTGTTGGTAAATCACATCCATTAGTATTCCATAGATGTCGTTTTGCTTTTGCAAATAGGCAGCGTTACCGATTCTTACGGGTTCTGAGTTTTCATATCCCGAAAGGTGATCCAGTGTTTCTTCTGTCAAAGTCTTTTCCCGGTTGATGCCATACATAATCTGGATTTTTTCATCTTTATCGGGAATAATATCGATGATGAATTTCATAAATCTTTTCACTGTGTTCAGGTGTCCCAGATTCGACAATACCTTTATCACCATCGATGCATCCCTTATCCAGCAGAAGCGGTAATCCCAATTACGTTCTTCACCTATCGATTCAGGCAAAGAGGTGGTTGCTGCAGCCAATACGGC
Organism: Bacteroidales bacterium; assembly: GCA_003508755.1. GTDB lineage: Bacteria > Bacteroidota > Bacteroidia > Bacteroidales > UBA10428 > UBA10428. The sequence goes on from DNTK01000222.1 coordinate 2,428, forward strand.
ACCTGTTTTGTCATAACTCAGCATTTTTAAGGCAAGGGCACTTCTTACAATCTCTTTATTATACCTCGAAAAGGAGGTAAGCTCGTTGGACCATTCGAGCCAATAGACTTTTGTTTTTTGCAATTTCAGATATTGCCGGTCGATAGTTTGGTTCAGTATTTTCTGGTCGTAACCTATCAGCACAAAGGCATCGGTTTTGAGTGTTATTGGCTGCTGATCTATTATCGATTGTTTGTCTAAATCGGTATACAGATAGAGGGAGTCGTATTCACCTTTAGAAGTGTAGCTTTTAATATATTCCTCTTCGACTTTTATATGTGTTTTGTGCTTTGCATATTCCAGTTTTGGATTGTAGAAAAATTTAAAGGTGGGTTTACCGGACATGTGATTAATGTACCGGATAATATCGGGCGGATTGTAATAACCATTGTCCTCATGGTATCGAGGCATAAAATCAATAACCTCGAAGGTATCGTGTCCATTGGAATAGATGGTTGAAACAATGTTGGTTGTTCGAATATAGCTTTGCTTTATCGAATAGCTGTCATCTACGATAATTTCAAACGACCCGCCTTTTTCATTGTCTAGTATCTTGGCAAAAACTGATGATGAGTTAAAATCGGGCAGGCAACACCAATCAATCGAGCCCTTTTCTGAAATTAAAGCTGCACTCTTGCAGTTGCCAATCATGGCATAGTTCAGATTATCCATGCATAAATGAGATTTAATGAATAATTAGCATAACAATGCTAAAGAGAAAGTGTTTTTTGATTGTTATTTGGTTGTTATGAGGTTTTCAAGAAACATGCGCACATCCTTATAATTGTCGACATAGTATTTAGCCACTGAATTACCTGTACCAACTTTAATGGTATACGTAGTTTCCGGTAATTCCTTAAAAAGGAATTCATCAGTCCAGTCGTCGCCAATGGCCATGACAAAATCCGTCGAATTTTCATACAAGAACTCGGTAGCAGCCGTACCCTTGTTTATTCCCGATACTTTCACTTCAATGACCTTGCTTCCTTCGAGTATTTCCAAATCCTGATTTATGATTAGATTTGAAACATCATGTACCAGCTCCAATGCGCGCAAAGCACCCAGTTCAATGTCGGCTTTGCGATAATGCCATACAAGCGAATAGGTTTTTTCCTCTATCAGGCTTCCCGGGGTTCTGTCGACATACGATTCAAGCACCGGTAAAATAATTTCTTTCCATTCGTTATGGGAGGGTTTTCTCTCTTTCCATTCGGTTCCTCGTTCTCGCTTCCAGGCACCATGTTCGGCGATAAGATTATAGTTTCTTTCTCCAAACCAGCGGTCGAAAGTTTCTTTATCGCGACCGCTTATCAGCACCAATTCGGTGTTTTTAGCTTCAGCAACCCGATCGAGTAAATCATATAAATCTGCATCGGGCACTGCAGCCTGAGGATTGCCAAAGAAGCGTTGCAGTGTACCGTCATAATCAAGAAACAGTGTTTTCGATTTTGCTTTGGAGAACTCGTCAGCAATCTTGCTTTTTAATTTGGCGGATATCTTTTTTGCATGAAAATCCGATTGCTTCTCGATGGTTTTCTTGAGGGCCTGCACAAATTCAGAAGCCCATTTATGGATATCGTACCGCTTTATTCTTTTCTGCATGGCTTTAATCGCCTTTTCACTGGCATCATCGCTCATGGTCAGGGCCTTGAAAATTGCATCGGCCGTAGCTTCGATGTTATTCGGATTCACAGACAAGGCCTCGCCCAATTCTTTTGAAGCACCAGCCATTTCGCTCAAAATCAATACACCCTTATGATTTACTTTGGTTGCAATGTATTCCTTGGCCACCAGGTTCATTCCATCTCGCAAAGGGGTAAGCAAAGCGATATCGGCAGAGCTGTATAGTTCGATAAGGTTCTCGAATGGAAGTGAGCGGTAAAAGTAGATTACCGGGTTCCAGTTCAACGAACCAAATTCACCGTTAATATTTCCTACCAGTACATCTACCTCGTTTTTAAGGTTTTGATATTGCTCTACATCGGTGCGCGAAGGCACAGTAAGCATTATCAGGGATACTTTTTCGCGGTAATCGGGGTATTTCTGCAGGAAGTACCTAAAAGCTTTTAAGCGCTCCGGTATCCCCTTGGTATAGTCAAGTCTGTCTATCGATAAAATCAATTTTCGATCGGGCATGCTCAACAAAAAACGATCGATATCCTGGTGTTCTTTCGATCGTTCCTGGATAGGTTTACTTTGCACTTCAAGTGCCAGTTTTTCAAATTTGTCATAGTCAATTCCCATTGGGAAAACATCAATAAATACCTGCCTGTTTTCTAACTTAATCTGGTTAAAGTCAACATCATAACCCAACAAGCGTTTTACTGAACTAATAAAATGACGGGCATAATCGTAGGTATGAAAACCTATTAAGTCGGCCCCTAATAAACCTGAAATAATTTCTTCACGCCAGGGAAGCACCCTGATAATTTCGTAGGATGGAAACGGTATGTGCAGAAAGAATCCAATATTTAAATCGGGTCGTTTCTCGCGTAAGATATTTGGCAGCAGCAATAATTGGTAATCGTGCACCCATACTGTGTCTCCTTCGCCGGCATTATTAATAATCGCCTCAGCGAACAACTCATTTACAGTTTTATATGCTTGCCAATAAATATCTCTGAATTCTGTAAATTCTGTAAAGTAATGAAAGAGGGGCCACAGCGTTGCATTGCTGTAACCATCGTAATAGTTCTCTATCAGATCTTCCGATAAAAATACAGGCAGGCATTGCTCTTTCTCCAACAGGCTTGTTACGGTGGCCTCTTCTTTTTTCGATTCGGGCATAATTCCCGGCCAGCCAATCCACACACTGTTATTTCCCTTGTGGTATGATTTTAAACCGGTTGCAAGCCCTCCTGCAGTGGGTATTACCTCCATACCCTTTTCTGATTTATTTATTTTAATAGGTAATCGGTTCGATGCTATTATTAATCTGTTCATTGTTTTAGTTTATTTCTGTAGAAACGTTGATGGTTTTTTTCGTTCGCTGCAAAATTACTAATAATGCTTCATTTAAATAAATTTAAAGGCTTAAGCTTTTAAAAATTTCTTGTTAGCCAATAAAAAAGTAGTAAATTTGTTCGCATAGAAACTATTTAATCAATATTATGATTTATAACAACGTACAGAAGGAAATTGCAGGGAAAATTGAAATGCGCCCGGAGGAATCAAATTGGCGCGATTGGCGTTGGCAATTAAAGCACTCAGTAAAATCGCTTGATAAGTTTGAGTATTTAACCGGAATAAAATTCTCCGGTGAAGAAAAAAAATCGTTAGAAAAAACTTTTAATAAATTTCCACTTTCTATTACCCCTTATTATTTATCGTTAATTGATAAGAAGAACTTTAGAAACGATCCGGTTTACAAACAGGCTTTTGGCGGAATAGAGGAGTTAACGACCTTATCATCAGAACATTCAGATCCATTGAGTGAGGACACTGACAGTCCTGTTGAAGGAATCACCCACCGCTACCCCGACAGGGTGTTGTTTCATGTAAGCAATATCTGCTCGATGTATTGCAGGCATTGCACGCGCAAACGAAAAGTAGGTGATGTTGATTTTGTTCCGACTAAGGAGCAGTTGAGAAAAGGGATAGAATATATTCGCCAAACACCACAGGTTAGAGATGTGTTATTGTCGGGTGGAGATCCGCTTATGCTCCCGGACGATAAAATTGACTGGCTGCTTGAAGAGATTAGCAACATTGAGCACGTGGAAATTATTCGTATAGGAACCAGAATGCCTGTAGTACTCCCCTATCGCATTACCAATAAATTGGTTTCCATTCTTCAAAAATACCATCCGCTCTGGATAAATACGCACTTTAATCATCCGAACGAGATTTCAGCCTCAGCAAAAGAAGCACTGGCAAAATTAGCGAACGGTGGGTTTCCGTTAGGCAATCAGTCAGTATTATTGGCCGATGTTAATGACTGCCCCCGAATCATGAAATCGTTGCTACACAAACTGGTTCAAAACAGAGTGCGTCCGTATTATTTATACCAGTGCGATTTATCCGAAGGTTTATCGCATTTCAGAACGCCCATTGGAAAGGGAATTGAGATTATGGAGAGCCTGGTAGGCCATACCAGTGGTTTTGCCCGTCCTACTTATGTGATCGATGCTCCGGGAGGTGGAGGTAAAATACCTGTTATGCCGAATTATATTATTTCATGGTCGACCAATAAGGTGGTATTGCGCAACTACGAAGGAGTAATAACCACCTACAAGGAACCTGACAGTTACGAACCAAAGATGTGCGACCGCAATTGCGAAAACTGCAACCTTGATTTAAACCTCACAGAAACTGATGAAAGTGAAGCAATTGGCATTGAGAAGTTGTTATCGGATACCTGCGATACTATTTCCCTGATTCCTGAGAATAATGAACGATTACAAAGAAGAGAGGAGAATGACGGATAAAATTGAAGTTATCGGCACAGGAACAATTGTTCAGCATGGCGACCACAATCATCGGATATATTTAATGAAACTCCACCCGGAAGATTGTCCGGGTATCGTGGAGATTTTAAATACCATGGCGGCGTATCATGGCTATTCAAAAATATTCTGCAAAGTGCCTTCCTGGGCAGCTCCCCTGTTTTTAGCAGATGGGTATGCAGTTGAAGGGCAGATTCCGGCTTTTTACAATAAACAGCTTACTGTATTTTTTCTTTCGAAATTTGTTCATGCCGAGCGAGCTAAGATTTCTGATTCTGCAAAATTCAACAGGCTCAGTGAGTTGTTAAGTACCAATCATGTGGAAGAGGGTAAGCCTCAAAAGAAATTAAAACCCCGCATCAGACAGTTTGAGTCAAATGATGCCGAGGCCATTGTAAGCATTTACCAGGTGGTCTTTAAAAGTTACCCCTTTCCCATTCACGATGTAAACTATATTTTGCAATCTATGAGCGAAAATGTGCAATATTACGGCATCGAAAAGAAAGGAGAGATTGTGGCCATTGCATCCGCTGAAGTTGATCCGGATGGATTAAATGCCGAAATGACCGATTTTGCCACAAGACCTGAGTTTCGGGGTAAAAGCATGGCAACCTATTTACTTAAAAAAATGGAAAAGCAAATGAAAAAGCAGGGCATTAAATGTCTGTACACCATTGCCCGTCTTAATTCTATGGCCATGAACAAAACCTTTTTAAAACTTGACTATATCTACTCAGGAACATTGGTAAACAATACAAACATTTCTGGTGATATAGAAAGCATGAATATCTATTACAAACATATTTAATCTATGGAAGTAGCGTATTTATGCTTGTTTGCTTAAAACTGCGAGGGGTACAGCGGAAAAAAGAAAGTTGGAAAACAAAAATTCATGGTAAACAGCAATGTATTTTGCTATGGCGGTCCCAGGGAGGGGAATAATTGCGATAGCTATCAGATAAAATCACAGGCAATACCCTGTGATTCTTCCTTACCAACTAATTAAAGTTTTAGCAATGCAAACCATTTACCTCAATCAAGTAAAAGACGAAGACGAACGAAAAGTGCTTGAATTTCTTCAACAAAAAGGCCGGTATTTATATGGAGATATTATCAGGGAGCTCAACTTTTCTGTGACACGCGGACAAGAGGTCATCTTTTCATTGATATCCCATAACATGATAAAGCATGTCGATAAATCTTCCTATCTGGAGCTTAATGTAACACTTAAATGAGTTGGATCGATCTTTCAATTTTTTCAGCCTATTTACTTGCCATGCTGGGAGTAGGCTTCTATTTTATGCGAAAAAATACCAACACAGACGACTATTATGTAGGGGGTCGGAAACTTAGCAGCCTTCATATTGGCTTATCGGTGGTGGCAACAGATGTGGGTGGTGGGTTTTCAATTGGTTTGGGTGGTTTAGGATTTACCATGGGTTTATCAGGTAGTTGGTTGCTTTTTACCGGTTTGTTGGGTGCATGGCTCAGTGGTGTTTTATTGATTCCAAAAGTTGCCGGAGTGGCCAGACGAAAAGGATTTTTATCTTTCCCCCAATTTCTGGAATATATTTTTGACAAGCGTGTGGCCATGATTGCAGGCGTCATATCGGCAATTGGCTACCTTGGGTTTACCAGCTCTCAGATGCTGGCGGGCGCCAAACTGGCCTCTTCGACCTTTACCGATTTGTCATTGAACAATGCATTACTGGCCATGGGCATTATTGCTGTGGTCTACACGGTTCTTGGGGGGTTGAAAGCAGTTATTTACACCGATACCATTCAATGGATTGTATTAATGTCGGGACTTGTTTTTGTAGGCTTGCCTTTTGCTTATTATAGAATTGGCGGCATGGAAGCTATATCGAGTACTTTAAAACCGTCCTTTCTTACCCTTTCGTCTATCAGCTGGCAAACCATTGTCAACTGGTTGTTTACCATACTGCCCATTTGGTTTATTGGCATGACCCTTTACCAACGGATTTATGCTGCGAAGGACACAAAAACCGCTCAAAGGGGCTGGTTTATTGCCGGATTATTTGAGTATCCGCTCATGGCCTTTATTGGTGTGCTGTTAGGCATGTTTTCCCGGGTAGCGCTCGAGAATGGATTATTGGCCGGATATACCCTGAACAATATGGATGCAGAAATGGGGCTGCCGTTTTTACTGCCCAAAATTTTACCGGTAGGGTTTTTGGGGATTGTATTGTCTGCTTACTTTTCTGCTATCATGTCCACCGCCGATAGTTGCTTAATGGCTGCTTCAGGCAATATCTTAACTGATGTATTCAGGCGCCATACCCATAAAAACAGTCTTCGGTTCTCGCAATTGTTGACCCTGGTAATTGGCATTATTGCCCTGGTGCTGGCCACTACCATGACCAGTGTGCTGGAGCTTATGCTTCACTCCTACTCCTTTATGGTTTCCGGAATGATTATTCCTGTGCTCGTGGCTCTGTTCAGCAAAAAACCCCACGCTGTAAGTGCCCTTGTAGCCATGATTACCGGAGGTACTGCAACACTCGTGCTCATCCTTTTAGACAAGCCACTGCCCTTAAGGCTGGATGCCAATATATTTGGGATAACTTTATCACTACTGGCCTATTTTATTGCAGATTCAATTCGCACAAAAATCAGGTTAAGCCAGTAAGCTTTTCTTCGAAGCAGAGCACATGGTTTTAATTGCATGAATTTTGCACAAGGAATATCAACTATTTTATCATCAAGTTTGTTGGGTAAAAAAAGCATATAAAAATGAATAATCCTCCCTTTTCTGGAATCAAGGCTTCGCTTGGCTGGCTGCGAAAGGTAGCAAAACACCTTCCGGATACAGGCCTTCTGATATACGATGACAACTTAAGATGCATATTGGCTGAGGGAACACTTCCTGACTTCATCGATTTGAATCAACCGGTCCGGAAAAACCACAACCTTGATAATATTCGCGATTCCGGTATCAAAGAAAGCTGGATGCCCTTATTTAAGCGGGCGATTGATGGAGAAGAAATTTCTAATGAATTTACTCACAGGTGCACAACCTATAAAATGGTTGTATTTCCGTTAAAAACTGCGGAACCGGAAAGCGATTCGGTAGCTGTCATTCTGCATAAAGAACCAGCTGTAAAAGCTGGAGAGCTCTCAGAAAAAAAACAAAAAGAAGAAGCAGTACAAGCGAACAAAACAAAAACAGAATTCCTGGCCCGTGTTAGTCATGAAATACGCACTCCGCTCAATGCAATTCTCGGGTTTACAGAGCAATTAATTCAGACTGAACTGGATGCAAAGCAAAAAGAATTTGTAAATATCATCGATAAATCCTCTGAACACCTGCTTTCGTTAATCAACGATTTACTCATTATATCAAAAATTGAAGCCCGCCAACTCACTCTTGATAAAACACCCTTTAAGATTGGTTACACCCTAAATTATATTCACAATACATTATCAGTAAAGGCAGATGAGAAAAATCTTCGGTTTACAGTGGATATTGATAAGGATCTTGACAGGGTAGTTATTGGCGACTCCTTTCGCCTGCGCCAGGTATTAATGAACATGGCTAGCAATGCCATAAAATTTACCAATAGCGGCTATGTTGAAATTAGGTGTTTTATTGTTTCACAAACTACAAAGAAAATTAAGGTAAGGTTTGATGTAATCGATACCGGTATTGGCATTAAGCCACAGGATTTGGAAACCATTTTCGAACAATTTAAGCAGGCAGATTCGCGAACTACACTCAGATACGGGGGGACCGGACTGGGACTTACCATATGCAAAAATCTGATTGAACTTCAGAATGGTTCATTATCGGTATCAAGTCAGGAAGGAATAGGAACTACATTTAGCTTTACCATACCTTATGAAAAGGGAAATGATTCTGATCTCATCTCACATGAAACAGGAACAATTGATTCCAATAAATTAAAGGATAAAAAAGTACTCCTGGTCGATGATGACAGCGTAAATCGCCTATTGGGTAAAACAATTTTAGAAAAGTTTAATTGCGACATTGATATTGCAAACACGGGCAACGAAGCCATCAACAAAATAAACAACACAACTTTTGATATTATTTTATTGGATATTCATCTGCCTGATATTAGCGGTATTGAGGTTGCCAAATACCTTCGAGCAGTCAGGAAAGATAACCACACAAAAATTATTGCTGTTACAGCAGAGGCTATGAAAACAGAAATAAAGAATTACTACAAGGCCGGCATGAATGATTTTCTTATTAAACCATTCAAAGAAATTTACCTGTTTAATAAAATGTGCGAGGTATGCGATATTAAAGGCGCTACAAGCGAGAAGCCTGTCTCTGAAATTATTATTACAGAAGAATTAGAACCTAAAAATTATAATTTAAACGAGCTTAAAAAGATGACCGGTAATAACCGAACATTTTTTAACCAAATGCTCCAGACTTTCATTGAAAATACAGAGAGCAGTACACATATTATGAAACAGTTTTTATCAGAAGAAAACTGGCACCAACTCGGTGAAACTGCTCATAAGATATTACCTTCATACAAACACCTGCAAGTGCACAAGATTAGTAATCTTTTAATGGAGATTAAAACTAAATCAATTTTGAATCCGGAACCGGATCAACTACCTGAATTAATTGAACTGACGGTTGCAGAGATGAAACAACTCGCAAAGAACCTAAGAAAGGAATTAATGGATTAGCTGCTTCGTGGTGGCCTGGAAACAGACCTTCTGACAATCCATAGTATTATTTACATGTAGGCATTTACGGATTGTAGCGCTTATTACTCATGTGTGGATTTTTTCCACAACAAGCCCTAAAGATATCATTCTTTTTTTTATCGAATTTAAACGTGTAAGCAGCGTTACTGGCAGAAAAATGCTAAAAAGAAGCTAATAGGTAAAAATTTCATGCATGTATTCACAAAAGAACCTTCTGTTGATTCTTCTGGCATGCATTTAGATTTCACATAATAAATACAAATATTCATTACCATAGAGAAAACTATTCAGACGGATGAGATTCAGAAACAAATTATTGAGCTATTAAAACAGAACAAAGGGCTTCCTTTTGGTGAGCTCGTGAAGGAATTGGATTTTTCGTATAAAAAGATTCTTAAAAACGTAATAGCGCTCAGACAAAAAGGAATGATAAAAAAAGCAAATAACCTATACGGGTATTATGCATTAGAGAATGTATAAACTGCCATTCCAGAATATAAACAGAGGTTATTGTGCAAAAAGAATCTTTGAGGTTCAGGAATATTGGGATATTTGAAGATTGTAGTAGAAAGAGCGGCTCAGTGTGGCCGGAATGTCCTATTCAATAGAAACCTTTCAGATTAATATTTTTTTTCTGAAATAAAACCAATGCTTAAATATTAACCTGTTGTTTATTAAACAAGAACATTTATTTAGATCAGATTTATTCACAAAAACATGAATACATTAATTATGGAAACTACAACAATTAAATCCAGCGTTGAAAGAGCCATCATAGCAAAATTACAAGAGGAGCGAAATCCTGAGAAAATAAAAGCACAGCATGTTCTGGGATTCGATACTCCTATTA
>DNTK01000397.1 GCA_003508755.1 Bacteroidales bacterium
ATATCATATATTTCTTTGTACTTGTAATCGTAAGGATTCCATGCATTGATCCAATCGTAAAGCTTTTTATTATTAATAAAATCGACCCATTTCTCTTTGCCATCTTCGCCAAACAGGGTGCTTATCGCCACTATCTTAACCTGCTGAGCTTTCAGGGTATCCTGGTAAATCTGATATAAATCCGGTACTACTTTTTTACAATGACTGCAGGTAGATTCCCAAAAAATTAATACTGTAAATTCAGCATCAATATCTGCAATGTTAAAAAAGCTGCCTGCATGTGGAAAACGTTTCAAGGCTGTATCGGACTCCGCATTCTTAAAATGTTCGGCCGGTACATAACGTAATTGCACATTGGGAGCCACTGCACCAATAAGCAGTGGTTTAAGAATTTCCACACGTTCTTTTAGATCGGCAATGAATTTTTCATCACTCCACCACGATTTTTCAATGTAATAGTTGTCTGCGATATGCACCTGCACTGCATCCATTCCCATGAATTCGCTTTTTCCGTATTTGTTGAATAATGTAATAAGCATATAGCGGAAAAGCGAACTGTCCGCTTCACTTCTGGAAATAAGCCAGTCTATCTCTTTTATTAAAGAGTCTGGAACCTGCACAACCACCTTGTCGAGGTAATAGAGTATTTTGTTTTCGTACAGAGGTGTCTGCAACAAACGAACATCCGAAACATCAAAATTATCAAAATAATGATCTTTGTAATATTGGTAACGTGCTTTTGGGTCGTCCTTTAATTCTTCAGGTACATCCACTTCGAGGGTGGCTTTCAAAAAAGTCGATACAAAAAGGGTTGGATATTTCTCTGCTATTTCATGAATTTTTCTAACACGTTCTTGACCCAGATCCTGGATTTCTGTAGTAAGTTTTTCCTTTTCCTTTTCGTTTTCTGTTGCCTTAAGTTGATTTTGCAGTTCCATCATTACATCGCGCTTCTTAAGCATGTAATTCTGAAAATCGATGAAAATTTCGTTATCTGGCGAACCTTCTATTTTTAGGTTCTTCACATAATTTGACGTATCTGTTTCGAGGTAAAAGGTTTGATCCTCTCCCATCATAATTTCGAAATAGCTCCCATCTTCGAAGTATAAGATGTAAAGACCCTGCAACAGCGTTTCGTCTTTTGTAAAAACTCCATACCCGTTCTCATCAGCTTTCAGGGTGTCGGCAGGCAACATGGTTGTGCCGAAATAATGCCCCAGAATAATTGTCTGGTTTTCGAGACCTGTAATTTTAACTTTAATAGCATACCCTTCCTCCTGAGCCTTTCCTGCAGAAATGCTTACTAAAAGGGTGAAAATAATTACGAGCAATGTGGAAAATCTGTTCATGAATGAAATTGATAAGATTCTGAGGCGCAAAAATAATACATTTCTGGTTTCCATCCTATGCGAATGCGCCCCAAGGTAAAAAAGTTAAAGTATTAACATTAGCAGATAAGCAAATATCGATTCTCTTAGTTACTTTTAACATTATATTTAGAGTTGGATACTTAATTAAACTATTTTTGATGCAAATATTGTGCCCATGTTATCTTTCACCGATTGCTCAAAGCTTATTGATGAAGCGCTACAGAAACTAAATCTTCCTGCTGAACCGAAAGGTTTATACGAACCTGTCGATTACATTTTGCAGCTGGGAGGCAAACGCCTCCGGCCCAGCCTGGCATTACTGGCAGCTGCCTTGTATACTGATGATTATGAACAAGCTATGCCTGCGGCGCTGGCTGTGGAAATCTTTCATAATTTTACGCTCATTCATGATGATATTATGGATAAGGCCGATGTGCGAAGAGGCAAAGCCACCGTGCATAAAAAGTGGGACGATAATGCCGCTATCCTATCCGGCGATGCCGCGATGATTCTTTCCTATGAAACCTTAAACAAACTCCCTGATGCTAAATTTTTGAACGCCTTTAAAGTGTTTAACCGAACAGCTATGGAGGTGTGTGAAGGGCAGCAATACGATATGGATTTCGAAAACCGCTTGGATGTTGATTTAAATGAATACCTCGGAATGATTCGTTTAAAAACATCGGTTTTACTTGCCGCCTCCATGCAAATGGGCGCCATAGCTGCAGGAGCCCCAGAGCAAGACCAACTTGCACTTTATGAATTGGGCGAGAGCCTGGGAATGGCCTTCCAGCTGCAGGATGATTACCTGGATGTTTTCTCCGACTCAGAAAAATTTGGAAAAGCCACGGGTGGCGATATTCTGAACAATAAAAAAACCTACTTGCTCATTAAAGCACTCGAAAGCGGAGAAAAAACTTCGGTTAATGAGCTAAAAATGTGGATAGAAAAAAAAGAATTTGACCCTAAAGAAAAAGTCGAAGCAGTGAAGGCGATTTATAAAAAACTTGGTGTAGGTGAAGATGCTCAACTGGCAGCAATTAGCTTTGTAAATAACAGCATTGAAATTCTGAACCAATTGGTGGTGCCCAACGAAAGGAAAAAAACTCTTGAAGCGCTTATTTTTAAGATGATGTACAGGGAAACATAGGCTGTTAGATTAATTGATATTCAGTACAAAGGCATTTCTGAATGGTAGCTCTGCTAAATATTTCTTCCATTAACCCTCGAAAATAGTATCGCCGAAAAGGAAAAAAATTTATAGCATGACTGAGCGATATAATCTTTGTGCCCTCAATAACCTGCATGGTTTTTAAAACAAGGTTGCATGGTTTGTTCAATTCCAATTGAGTTCATCCCATAACAGGTCGAAGTTCTAATACTTTTTTACCGATTCTTGATTGTTTCGAAATAGAGCAGTTTTTTGGTATCCAGGTTGATTTAAACAGAGCGGTAAGTAAGTTTTCTCGCGCTTTTGCAAGTCTCTTTCATGCATCAATTTCATGTGTTTTATTGATTTACATGTTTTTAGAAAGTTAAGATAAAGACTTTGCAAAGTTTAACGAACTCGAAAGTTATCAGCATATATTGGCTTGTCATTCTCTATCAATTTCGAGTGCAGGAATTATCTTTTCAAGGCTTTAATATTATAGTTTACCGTTGCCTCATGTTATTTATTATTCAACAAGATTTTTCTGTAAAATCTTGAGCTGCCGGATGTTATTTCTAAAAAGTAAATTCCTCCTGGCCCTGACAAATTGAAAGAATGCGTTTCATGAATTATTTTAGAATCTGAATAGATTGTCTGTCCTGCAGTATTCAAAACTCTAATCTTAATTGGATGTATAAATCCTTTAAGTTCCATAGTTATTTGTCCTTCAGATGGATTAGGATAGATTTGGATTTCTTCATTATTAACCATTTCATGAACCGATGTGCTTTCGGAACTGGTATCGGGTACTGAATAAAAGTAGGTAGTTCTCTCAACGGAGGGGCCATATGTTCCAAAACTATTTTGATACGTATTTTGCTCTATCTTTTTATTTACAGTATCGTATGTATATTCCCATTTTAAGCGTTCTTTGTAGGTCCCGGTCTGAGGATCGTTATTAATTCTTTTGCTTAAAACAATATTTTCCTCCACATTATACTCATTGGTATGCTCACCAATCAATTCCCAACGGCTATTAACATTGTTCCATTTATAATTATAACTATGCTCTAATTCTCCAAAATAGGTGTATTCATAAATAAACTTATTGGCATTTTTCCAGAATATTCCATTGCTTGTATTATTTCCAGTATAAATAACATACTGCACAAGTAGATCTCCGTCAAATGAGTAGTCATATTTATTTGAAGTATTCGTATCCCATTCAGAATAAGCATTATCCCATCTAAACTGAAACTCTTCAATGACGCTGTTGTCTTTTGAGTATTTGTAAATTCTAAATAATTCCAATTCACCCGATCCATAGTCTCTTTTATAATGGTAGGTAGAATCAGGTGTTTGTAAATCCCCATTATAGAATTCAAATTTCTCAGATAAGGTTGTGTCAAAATACGACGTAGTGTATGTTAATAGTTCAAATACTTTTTTATTATTATCAAATCGATATTCCTGCTGCACATTCGGTTCGTCATAAAATTCACCCGTGTTTCCATCTACTTCATATGTTTTATAAATTGTTTTATTATTTGCTGTATCATGTATTATGTGCATTTTACGCATATCCTCCCACAATCTTGTTTCTGAATCCCGCTTTTCAGTAATTAAACTGTCAATAGGATAAATGAATCTACTATATCGTATCTCATGATACAATGATTTTTGGGCCATCGATTTATTTACGATGAATACAAGCAGAATAGCAATAAAATATCTCATATTATTATACATTTAGATTTCAACAACATAGGAAAAAAAAACATTGCGAATGTCAAAACAGAATGCATGTTCATACATGCCACACTATTAATTCAATGTTGTTTAGTAAGCAAATGAGTTGATAACAATCCATCTAAATAAAATTGTTTACACAGAATAAGGATAATAATTAGATGGAAAACAAAGAGAAAATAAGTTCTAAATAAGGGTGTTGGAAATAATCTACCGCTTTCTCACCACCGTAAGAATTACACCAATAAGAACTAGTAAGGCGCCTCCCAGAGTTAAAAGCGTAAAGGTTTCCGGCTCAATCCAGCTTAACTCTTTTTTGCTCAACCAGGCCATAAGAGCAAATGTAATGAGGGGGTTCAGTGTAATGATAACGCTAATTTTATTGGCTTCGAGATATTTAAGTGCATAGGCTAACGAACCATATGCTGCCAGGGTATTCAACCCAAGAAATATTACAACGAACCAATCCACAATTCTGAGGGTGGCGAATGCTGTAAAATCAACCAGGGGTATATAAAATAACGAAGGCAACCCAAATACTATCAGGTTAAGCTGCATGGGATTATCTTTCTGCACAGCCTTTTTTTGAAAGATGGCATATAGCGACCAGGAAAGTGCACCAAATAATACCATTGCAACACCCAGCTTATAGGATTTTAATCCTCCGGCTATATTTAGAATTTGCTCATTGTAAAATATTACCAACCCTACTACCACAATAAGAAGCCCGGTTGCCTGACGTATATTTGCACGCTCTCTGAATATTACAAAACCTGCCACAGCAAAAAGAACGGGGCCAGCCTGAATAAAAATTTGTCCGATAGACGGGGAGGTTAAATGAATACCAGAAATAAAACCCAGGTAATTCATCCCTAAAAAGAAACCCGCTAAAAGGCCGAATTTTGGTGCTCGCTGAATTATTGAAAAACACTTACGGTCGAATAAGGCATAGTAAACTGCCAATGTTATAAAAGCTATTGCGAAACGCGACCAGCTCACAGTTATCGGTGGTAATCCATTCAGCGAAACCTTAATAGCAATTGCCAAAAACCCCCACAAAAGGGCCGTAAAGGATGCGTAGTAAATGCCTTTATTCATGGGTTTTTATTCGTGTATTCATAGCAAACGCCTTAACTTTGTTTAATCTACCAAGATAGCCGAAATATCAGTATTATTTATGAGGTTTATTAGTTGATGAAAAAAAGCAAGAAACACCCAAAAATAAAAATTGAAAGCTTTGGACGCTACACAAAATGGAACAGGGGCAGCCGCGATATCCCTAAAATTCTTGAATTTACAAATATCGTTGAAGCCATTGAGGGGAATGAATTTGGAATGATCTTGCATATCACGGGTGGCAAGGGTAGCAAAATCGATTATTGTATTAAACACCCTCCGTTTAAGGATAAAAACGGAAATACCGAACCTGATTTTACAGGAACCTGCCTTGTAAATACCAACGATTATAAATTTTATATCGGCGATTGCATTTGGCTACCCCTGGAGGACAAGTGTGGAACCTGGTTGGTGCAGGTCTTATTCGAAGGAAAAGTGATTGCCGAAGAGAAATTTGAGGTTATACCGGAAAAGTAAGCAAGCAGAAGCTGCTATTTTATTAATTCTGTGCCTGCATACTTGTAGCTTTCTGGTGAATACCCTGGCAACCTGTTGATAACCGTTTTCCATCATTCATTAAAAAAAGTTAGTTTTACTTTTTGCTAATTCACTCATGGGATGTCTTCAAAAATAACCTTACAGCAAACCGACGAATTTGCAGTCCATTACGATGAATATGTTTCCCAAACACATTGGTATGGCCCCCAAATGCTTTTTGGTTTAATGTATGAATACCTCTGCCCCGAGGATAATCTTTTGGATTTAGGCATTGGAACAGGCATTAGTGCCAAACCTTTTAAGCGTGCGGGATTAAAAATATATGGTGTTGACGGATCAGAGGAAATGATCAAGATATGTCAGAATAAAGCAATCACCGAGGACATCAGGTTGGCAGATCTGGCTGATAATTTCAAATCCCCCTATGGTGTAGCAATTTTTGAGCATGTGATTTCTGTGGGTGTATTTCACCTGGTTGGCAATCTGGCATCGGTTTTTTCCGAGGTGGCCCGGTCAATTCGCAAAGGAGGAATTTTCGGGTTTACTTTTCATGAGTTCAACCAGGAAAATCCCGGGAGTTACCAATTATCTGGCCAGGAGGGTATTTATTCGCATCAGAACGAAGATTCCGGAATAATCGTTTACCAGCACTCTTCGCAACACATTAAGGATTTACTTA
>DNTK01000133.1 GCA_003508755.1 Bacteroidales bacterium
GGTAAACAGACTTTTCGTGACAAGTTCATTGAAGCATCATTTAAAAGCTCTTGTATTGATTTTTCTGTTTGCATACGAACCTCCTTTTGTTTTGATACGGTGTGCAGACACTATTCCATTTATTATAATTGAAAGAAAATCAAAAGGTTAATAATTATGAAGGGTTCGTAATTATTACATTTATGTAAAAAAAGTTTACACGAATGTAGTTTTCAATTTTCCAAAAATACTTTCTAAGAAAATGAGCGGAATGAAATAAGAAAGCCCCACCCGAAAGGGTGAGGCTGAAATATTTAAATAGTTGGGCGTGGTGAACTAAACAATGTTGGCAAATCCCATAAAAGCCATTGCGAGAATTCCGGCAATAACAAAGGCAATTGGCACTCCTTTCATTTGTTTTGGTACATCCATTAACTCCAGTTGCTCACGGATACCGGAAAATGTGATTAAGGCCAAGCCAAAGCCCAGTGCATGTGCCAAGGCAAAAACAACGCTTTCAACCATGGCATAGTCTTTCTGAAAAGCAAGAATCGCCACCCCTAAAATAGCACAGTTGGTAGTAATTAACGGTAGAAAAATACCCAATGCCTGGTAGAGAGCCGGACTTACTTTCTTTAAAATAATTTCGACAAGCTGAACAAGGGAGGCAATTACTAAAATATAGGTAACCGTTTGCATAAACGGAATACCCAGGTAATCTAGCAATAGTTGTATCAGGTAAGTTACCATGGTGGCAATAACCATCACAAATGCCACGGCACCTGTCATTCCTATTGCTGTTTCTACTTTACTGGAAACCCCAATAAAGGGACAAATTCCAAGGAATTGGGCCAGTACTATATTGTTTACAAAAACAGCTCCGATTACAATAAGTATAAGTTCCATGTGCTTTCTTAATTTTTTGCCGTTCGGTTTTTAATCATATTCATAAGGGCAATCAGGTAGCCTAATGCAATAAAAGCTCCTGGAGCTAATACAAATACGAGCATACCATCTCCTTTAAATAGTTTAAAGTTAAGAGCAGGATATAGAAAAGTACCTGCACCAAGAATCTCTCTAACAGATCCAAGCAGAAAGAGTGCGAAGGTAAAACCAAGACCAATACCAAATCCATCGACCAATGCTGAAACCAGTTTGTTCTTCGAAGCAAAAGCTTCGGCACGACCCAATACAATGCAGTTTACAACGATTAAAGGAATAAAGAGCCCCAGGTTATCGTATAAACTCGGTTCGCCATTGGGTCCGGGAGTATTGGTATACGCCTTCATGAGCAAATCAACAATGGTTACAAACGAAGCAATAATTACAATATAGGAGGGTATACGCACTTTATCGGGAATAAATCTTGCCAGCAATGAGATTACTACATTCGACATAACCAGTACAAAGGTGGTTGCCAATCCCATTCCTATTCCGTTAATGGCCGATCCGGTTGTTCCGAGTGTAGGACAAAGTCCTAAAAATAAAACAAATACCGGATTCTCCTTAACAAATCCTTTCGTGAAGTTCTTTACCTGATTCATTGATTACCTCCTTTTTGTTGTTGCAATGCATCATAGGCACGTTGCACGGCCTCACAATAAGCTCGCGATGTGATAGTAGATGCAGTTATGGCATCAATTTCGCCGCCATCTTTTGTTACCTTCATATTCATATCGCCCGGATTTTTTCCCGGAAACTGATCTTTAAAAGGCGATTCCAACATCTTTGTTCCGAGTCCAGGAGTTTCTTTATGTTCTAAAACANNTACGATTCGATGGCATACCCAACAGTATCTTCATCCATTTTCCCAATATAGAATATAAGCGAATCTCCCCCGCCTATGGGCACTTTCATAAACTCTTCGTTGGGCTTGTTATTGAATTCTGGCAGCACCCTTGTAATAGCTAAATTTTTCTTTGCACTCTCTGCTTCCGAGATGGCGCCTTTTGTTAATTCAAATACATAACCTAATGCACCTGATGCTCCGAGTGTTACCAGGAACAAGGTTAAAACCATGCTTGTAAATGTTGATTCTTTTTTAGCCATAATTCCCTATTTTGAAACACCGAAGCGTTTAGGTTTAACATAGCGGTTTAGTAAAGGAGTAAATCCATTCATGATAAGTATTGCAAAAGAAATACCCTCTGGATAGGCGCCGAAAACCCTGATTACGATTGTTATAATGCCAATGCCAATGCCATAAATGATTTGCGCTTTCCCATTCATGGGAGAAGTTACATAATCAGTTGCCATATAAAAGGCTCCCAGAAGTGCACCCCCGGTGAGAATGTGATAAAGCGGGTCGGCCATATGAAAGGGTACACTCATTTGCATGGTTTTATCAAAGTATTCAATATACGGGATATTCCATCCGAGTGAATCCATTATGGCAGCATTTCCTTCCAGGGAGAAAATCCATAAAATACCTGCTAATGCAAACATCGAGCCTACAATTGAAACGGGAGTATGCCAGGTAATTATTTTTTTCCAAAGCATATATATTAGCCCAAGAAGTAGTGCAAAACCTGCTATTTCGCCCAAGGAACCACCAATTTCACCCCAAAAGAAATCGCCATATCCAATGCCGTTGCTTTCCATTACTGATGGCACAGTTTCGCCGACTTTCATGTTCTTAATAAGTGCCAGTGGAGTTTCACCGGTATAGGCATCGAGATTTTCCTGCGAAATAATTACTGGAGTTTTAAAACCATTCGCTGTTGCGTACTTGGTTAATCGAGTAGGGAACGAAAGTAATAGAAATACCCTGCCCACAAGTGCTGGGTTAAAGGGATTATTTCCCAGGCCACCAAAACTAAGCTTTCCTATACCAATCGAAACCAGTGCACCGATAATGATGATGTGGGGTGGTAAACTTGATGGCAGGTTGAATGCCAATAGAATTCCCGTAACCATTGCTGAACCATCGGAAATGGTAGGTGGTGTTTTCATGATATATTTCTGAATCAGAAACTCAAATAGCAGACATGAAACCACCGATAATAACGTGACGTAAATGGCTCCCATTCCGAAGAAATATATCGATACAGCCAAGGCGGGCAGCATGGCAAATACTACTCCATACATCAGCTTACTTACTTTTTGACCACTGTGAATATGTGGCGAAGGAGCTACTGTTATTAATTTACTCATTGTTGTTTTCTTGATCTTATTATTCTTCCAACGTTAGTTTTTCCAAAGCGAATATAATCCAGCAGTGGACGTCCTGAAGGGCAAGTGTAGCTGCATGAGCCACATTCAATGCAATCCATCACACGGTCATTTTCCATTCTATCGAATAGTGATTTTTCACCTTCAATACCCAATAAATATGGTTCAAGTCCCATGGGGCATACTGTTACACACTTGGTACACCGTATACATGGCTCAACTGATTTGCGCGATGCTTCATCTTTCGGCATTAAGAGGATACCAGAACTTCCTTTTATCACAGGTACATCTGTGCTCGAAAGTGCTTTACCCATCATGGGCCCGCCATTAATAATCTTACCTGTATTTTCGGGTATACCGCCGGCATTATTAATAAGCTCAGTTATGGACGTTCCTATGCGAACCTTGAAGTTAGAAGGTTTCTCTAGTTCTTTTCCCGTGACGGTTACAATACGTTCGAACAGGGGTTTATTTTTTTGAACTGCTTCATAGATAGCATAAATTGAGCCGACATTGAATACAACCGCACCGATATCTATTGGCAGACCACCAGAAGGAACCTCACGCCCTATTGTGGCATTAATAAGTTGCTTTTCGCCACCTTGCGGGTATTGGACTTTTAGCGCCTGAACATGAATTCCATCCAAATTGCTCACCGCATTACTTAGATTGGCTATGGCATCGGGTTTGTTGTTTTCAATTCCAATAATTGCCTTGGATACGTTCAGCGCTTTCATAACTATTTGAATACCAACTACCAGCTCTTCGGTTTTTTCCAGCATTAGCACATGATCGGCTGTGAGATAAGGTTCGCATTCTACCCCGTTAATAATAAGGTATTCTGCTTTTCTTCCTTTGGGTACCATGGCTTTCACATGCGATGGGAAGGTTGCTCCACCCAGTCCAACAATTCCTGCCTCGGCAATCTTGCCTGAGATGTCTTTGGCATCGAGACGAATCTCCTTAACCAGTTCCGGAGATTTATCGATGGTATCAACCCACTCATCGCCTTCCACATTGATGAAAATTGCATCGCGCTTATAGCCCGATGAATCGAGTGCCTTATCAATCTTAAGTACCTTTCCTGATACCGATGAATGAATATTTGCCGAAATAAATCCATTGCTCTCCGCAATAAGCTGACCAACCTTTACTTTGTCGCCTTTTGCAACTATTGGTGTGGAGGGTACCCCAAGGTGCTGACCAAGAGGAATAACCACAGTTTTAGGTAATGGAAGTTCTGTAA
>DNTK01000132.1 GCA_003508755.1 Bacteroidales bacterium
GGGCGGGCTGGAGTTTGGCTATGATAAATACGACCTGGATCGCTATCAGCAACTTCGTGCTATCAGCGTGGAAATTATGCATGGATTAACGGATGAGCCTGTTGAGAAAATTGCCGGTTTATTTGCCAGCGAAAAGGGTTATCAAACCCCAAAAGTAGATGTGCGTGGGGTAGTTTTTCGCAATGGCAAACTACTTATGGTAAAGGAAGGGGTTGACGAAAACTGGACCCTCCCGGGTGGATGGGCAGATGTTTCGCATACGCCCTTTGAAGTCGCTGCCAAAGAAGTTTGGGAGGAAGCCGGATTAAAAGTGAAACCCTTGCAATTACTTGCTGTGCTGGATAAAATGCGCTGGCCCATGCCGCAGGATAAATACCATATATATAAACTCTTTATCCTGTGTGAAGACCTTGGAGGAGTGATTAAAAATGGCATGGAAACCCTGGATGTAAAATGGATGGACCGTACAGAGAAATTACCCCTTTCAACACCACGCACCTGCCAGGAACAAATTGATCTGATGTTTGAATATTATGATAATCCTGAAAAGGATGTGCTTTGCGATTAGACTGTCTTTTTTAAAAGGAGATCCAAGCATTTCGGAATTTATGTAAACCCTTTTTGTGATGCTCCCTCTGGGCATTGGTAAAAAAATAAAAAAAGCATGAGCGCTGCTCATGCTCTTATTCTTTTTAGCACCCTTTATTTATTGAACCAACAATCTTTTTGATATTTCACCGGCTCTGATGATATATAAGCCCGGAAGTGGTTCAGTGACGAATTCGATCCGGTATTCACCTGCATAATTGTTTTGAACCTGAATGGGCAGCTTGCGTCCCATTTGATCAAATACTGCAATGGCTTGTTCTTTGATAGGTGCAACTGCATTTACATAGAAATAATTTTCGGTAACCGGATTCGGGAAGATGGACATGTCGGTATTTCTCTGACTCGCAAACGTGGAAGAAGTGCTTCCGGAGGGACTGCCCACTACCAAAGGATCAAATGGATCAATGGGTTCCACTGCCCCATAGGATGCATAAGCCGATAAATCCGAAAGGAATTTTGTGCGCCGCAAATTGAGGTACTCTTTCAGACTATACCAGACATGATTTCCCCAGGCTTCGTCGGCAGCTGCATTGAAATCACTTGATGAAAATCCATTGTCGTAAGTATAATATTGATCTGCAGCAATGTAAGGGTCAAGCAGCTTTTGCAGGGAATCGAACATCGGTATCATGTATGCATCGTTAAAGAAATTCTCTGCTACTGTCACAATATGGCGGCAAAACTGCTCATAATATGCAGGTACGGCAAGTACCTTATCGGTAAGAATTGTTTCGGTCCACAGACCGCCTGCCCAATCAGCAGCCACATCGTTTTCATAATCTAGAAAGCCCCAGTCGATGCCCCAGGTATTATCCAGATCATAGGGTATAAAGTGAATTTTCATGGTGGCAGTATCTTCATACAAATAATAGTTATTGGAATTCTTGGTGTATCCGTCCCAATGGCCAATGAGCGCCTCAATAGCTAATTGCTTCAGGTAGCCGTCGATATTAAAAATAGGATCAATTCTGGATTCGAAATCTGACGGTGATGCTTCCGAAAGTTCAGAAACGAAATTTATGAGCCTTGTGCGATCATTTATAGAAGAATTGTTTTTAATAATGTATACATTGTTGTTTGAAATATCGTTTACATCGTTAAGCGTTGCCGGATACAGGCATTTGTATAAATTCCCAGCCTCGTTATCCTCGAAACGCCTGTCGACAAATTCATCGTCTATCTGCTCGAAGTTCAGATAAAGGCCCATGTATTCGCCATTTATATGAAGATCAACAAAATGCGTTCTAGGCGCAGGTACCCCATAGTTGCGCATAATATGATAAGATATATACTCCCGCAAAAATGAGGGATCGTTCGTCTCGGCTTTTAAATTAAATTTCTTGTTGTTGTAAAATTTTTCCCCTCCGAATTCCTTAAAATCAATCTTTATTGATTTCTTAAATTTGTCCCGTGAGGTATTCCCGCGCAGTCGAACCCCAACATCGCTTATAACAGTGGTATCGATTTTGGTGTTCCTTATTTTTGCAGTAGCATGAAAGTATTCGCGGGATTGAACATCGACCATATCGATTAAATCAGTTTTATCCGATTCTGACATGGTAAGTTCGATACGCATCACTTCATTAAATCTAAAGATTTTATTTTGTGAGGGGTTGATGTTTTGTGCCATCAGTATTGCAGGCAAGGCAACAGCAGTAAAAAACAGGTAAAATTTCTTCATAGAGCTTGAGTTTTAATTGATTCAACTGTTTGGGGACAGAGTTTCCCTTGTTTGTAAAGCCAACGCAAAATTAGCTTAACAATAAATTAATACAATTAACAACCCCCCTGGTAACCTACTTGAAAAAGAATAGGCTCCTATAAAACATATTTACATAGCCTAAGAGCTCAATGCCGGTAAACTTTGCTTACCTGATGCATTTCACCTGATTGAATTTCAACAAGATAAATACCACTGGTTGAGAGGGTGTAATCAACTACAATGGATTGTTGCCCGGAGTTTCTTACTTCCTCCTGTCCAACGAACAACACTGTTCCGGTAATTGAAAATATACGGTATTTTATGTGTGTGGTTTTTGGGTTTGCAATGTTAATCACAACTTTATTTTCCTTGTTCGCAAAAGCTTTAGTTTCCGAAATTGGCAGCGTTTCAACAGGAATACCCGTACTTCCTGCTGGGGTACCATCCCAACCAGCCAGCCGGGCCCAAAGGTACCATGCAGCTATTCCTTTCTTGACACAATTAATACTTACCGAATGTGCGCAGGAAGAGCACTCTGCTGCTATCTTCGACAGTTCATGATCAGGATTTGCTTCCAGCCAATTTGTAGCCCAGTTTTGGCTAACGCCTTCTACTTGATAATTGCATTCATCATCGGCATGGTAATTCTGGTAGTTGGTGTCAGCGTCGGGACTGTATTTTTCAATGTCTGCAAAATCGAATAGAATTTTCGCGTTATTCGTGCAATAATCTCGGATTTGGTCATTGGCTGTTTTAATGCTTCCGTCAGGTCCTTCGCCATTCAGGTGACCCGTCATGTAAACAAATTTTACACCCGGATATGCTGTTTCGAGTAATTCCATTTGATCAAAATAGTGACTTTGCAGGTTGGTGTATCCTACTTGACCGCACCACGACCAGATAATGACATTGGTTTCCGGAAATGTATTCAGATATTCCCTTGTCTCGTCGTACCACTGAGGGTAACCCACATCATGATCGAGATATCCCTCGCCATAGCCATCGCCTTCGAATAAATGCAGTGATCCATTGCTGCCATCATGGCTCCAGTTATATGTGCCATCTGTAAAATGGTTTTCTATGGCACTCATGCCGCTGGTAAGCTGACTTCCATGTGAAGTGTGGCCATAACCAATGTGTAGATTTTCCTTCGCGGTTTCTATCCACTCCATGGGAATGCTTTTCAGGTTAATACAGGTATGATCGATGATTTGGGATGTTCCGGTTTGAAGAGTGCCGCATAAAAAAATGGCACCAAGTAGCAGTGATCTCATGGTTTAGTTGTTGTTTGTTAGTGTATTAGCATACGCTTATACGGGAGTGAAGTTACATTAATGACAACCAACTGCCTAAGATATTTTTCCACAAATTGTATATCTTAGGGTATGGATGTTTTTCGGAGCAGAATTGTGGTTATTAGCTATAATGCGTCAACTCAACGGTTAACACAAAGATGGTATGGTTTCCCGGCTTCTGATGACTTTAGACTGGCCATTGATAAAACGGTTGAATTCTGCAGGGGCAATTCGGTAAGTTCTGTGCTTTCAGATACGAGAGAGCAGGACATCATTCTTGAAGAGGATTCTGAATATGCCGCCAGAGTAATGCCGGAACTGGTAGAACACGGGTTAAAAGCTTTTGCTTTTATTCTTTCGGGCAAAGAGCATACCCGTTTTGCTGTGAATAATTTTAGCCGCTTGCAACAAACAAATACTGTCAGACATTTTACAAGCGAAAAAGAAGCGCACCAATGGTTGGATGAAATGGCCCAAAAATAAACAAGCGAAACCTCATTGTTGTCCCGCCTATTTAATTTGTGCTTAGTATTGTTTCTTTTATTCCTTCGATTTCTTTTCGGAAAGCTTATGCATCGAAATAAGTATTTTGGTTAAATCCTTCTCATATTTATTAACCATATCAATGGTTAAGTCGTTGGCCGGGGCCCAATATTGTTTATTTTCTTCATCGCGCTTGGTAACAAAGGTAAGGTTCTTGACCTTTCTTTTATGCTCAAGGCGCAACACGATGCGGTTTTCATTGATTACCCGTAAGGAAGTACTCCCTTCATTAATAGAGTTTCCAGAGGTAATTGTTTCAAAGTTTGTAACAATTTCGTTAAACATTGGCTGATACGACTCTGGCAGGTATTGCCCGAACATATGCGATGCAAAAAAAATAAGTCCAAGTGTTAGAAGCGTTTTCATAATTCTCTTGTTAATATCGTTTTATATTCTTGATGGAAAGAGGCTATTAAATTTGATCTAGTGAAATTAGAAAATTTCCTATTCATTTTCGAGTTTAAAAAACTCACTGTATCCTCCACACCATTTATTATTTGCACTGTCAATAAATAAGGATAAAGCCAGATTTGTTTCATGGGGAGAATATCGGATCCACTTCGTGCCATTAAATCGATATAATCCATTGCTGGCTGCAATCCATATTGTTCCATTATTATCAGCTTTTATTTGATGAATGTCGGTGTTATCTAATACATGGGCTTGCCCGGTTTTTTTCCATTCGGTGCCGTCATATTTATGAACTCCACTAAGTGAGGTGCCAGCCCAAATGTTATTGTCATTATCTTTATGAATACATCTAAATCCATCATATGCACCTAGGGGTGGGGAAACCTTTTTCCAATCAACACCATCAAATGTTGCTACACCTCCTTCAGATGCGGCCCACAGCATATCCTGTTCGTCAATATAAATATCCCGTATTTTGTTCAAGGAGCCCGTAGATGAAGCATAACTATGCCAGATCTTACCATCAAATTTACATAGACCTTCATCCGTCCCAGCCCAAATATTTTTCTCTGAATCTATCGCTAAACATGTAATATCATCATCACTTAATCCGCTATTATATTTGTTAAATATGATCCAGTCAGATCCATCTGAAAAATAAATTCCCGATCCGGTCCCAACCCAAATATCGTCATTTTCATCAAATAGGATAGAGGTAACCCAAGGGCTGTTAAATCCATTATCTGCTGTATAATAATTAATTAAGCTATGGCCATCATATTTATATAAACCCCCGCCACCACCAAACCAGATATTGTTTTGTTTATCATTTTGAATAGCATATATAGC
This sequence comes from Bacteroidales bacterium, assembly GCA_003508755.1. GTDB lineage: Bacteria > Bacteroidota > Bacteroidia > Bacteroidales > UBA10428 > UBA10428. Next base: position 5,410 of record DNTK01000132.1, read on the forward strand.
AGTGAAGTCAGCTTCCTCTGAAAACTCCATAAGCGTCCATCTAAATACACTTACTTTACATGTGTCAATAGGAGTGTTATCTGCCGATTTAAGAAAGATGTCTGCGGTTCCGGGTGCTTTTGCCAGAATATTTCCATCGTGTGATACAGTAGCAACTGCGGTATTACTCGACTCAAAACTAAAACTGATGTCTCGGTTAAAGCCACTATAAGTCAAATCTAAATCCATCGACTCTCCCGACTCTATTGCTACATTTTTTTTGGAAATACTAACTCCTGGATCTGAATTCTTGGAAGAAGTTGGCTCAACATCTTCTTTCTGACAAGACATAAAAAAAACAGTCGAGACTAATAGCAGTGAAAAGAATTGCTTCATAATGGAAATAACGTTTGATTTGTAATATATGAATTCATATTACGGTATACTGCACTAAAAGTTGCAGATATCAGGTTTAGATGTTTCAATAGAAATATGATTGAATAATCTTTCTACTTTCCTCAGGTAATAATTGTTATTTCGAAATACCCATTTATTGCCCCTGTACTTTCGACGTGTAAAATTGATAGTTAGGATATTCCCCCAGCCAACACTTCTTGCTTTGCTTCTAACTGTGGTTCATGTGTATGCACAAGGTATTTATCATTTCCATAAATTACCTGAAGTTTTGCTGGAAGAATTTCTATTTCGTAGGCTGAGTTACCGAGTGTTTCGCCGTCGGCCTCACCGGGGATTTTAGTGGCTCCGCTTATTAGCACTCTATCAGTAGTATAGGTTGATACTCGCCTGTCTTTCACAAATTGGCCCGAATACAGTCCGCGAAGGTTGGTTAGTATGCCCCACAAGCCGATTTTTCGAATTACGGTAACCTGAAACATTCCATTGTTAGGCACGGCTTCAGGCGCTTGCATCATACCACCACCGTTAAATTTACCAATGCCTATGCTGGCCGTAAAAACCAAATCGTTGATTTCGGTGTCGCCCACAAAAATGCGGGTACGGCAAACCTGGTATTGTAAATAGCTGGCTAAAAGACTATACAAATAAACCAAAAGCCCGCTCCTGCCCTTTTCTTTTAGTTTATTCGCCTTGGCAGCCACCATGGCATCAAAACCAAAACCGGCCATGTTCGCAAAAAATCGGACTCTTTGCTTGCGTTTGATTGCAAAGGTAATTTTTCCTACATCCTGCAAGATACATTTGTCGGCTTTGATTATTTCAAGAGCTTCTGCATAGTTTTCGGGAATGCCAAAGGTTTTAATCCAGTCGTTTCCGGTACCAACTGGCAGCATCCCGATTTTTACTTTTTCGGGTTGAACAGCCTCCTGGAGGAAAACACCGTTGACGACCTCGTTGAGTGTGCCATCTCCGCCGGCTACGATTATTTTACGGTAGCCTTGGCCTACCATGTCCTTTGCCAGCTTTATGGCATGACACTGAAAGTTAGAAGTAACCAGCTTAAATTCGAATCCTTGTTGATTTAGCAGTTCCTGGATTTTTTGCTTGTCGTGTCTGCCTTTACCTCCCCCGGCATGCGGATTTAACAATACCAGCCATTCCTTTTTTACATCCCTAGCCATAGAGTAATATTAGTGAAAATCACTGAAATGTCAATAGAAACAACCTGGCAATAGCCCATAAATACACACTGGCCTGTGATTATAAAAGATACACATGTGGTAGTTATTGGGTTAGATAAATCACGCGGCAAAGCTGCACAAGCAGGGTAGACTATGGTATAGTTTTTGTTCAAGACCTTTTGTATTATCAACCTTATCCGATGAAAAATCTATTTTACTTTTGCTTTGTTTTCGCAGTGAGCCTTTTGTCATGCACAAAAGACCAAGAAAAGGATATACCGCACGTCAAGGAAGAAATTACCATTTATAACAAAACCGGAACTGCCAAAGCATATTGTTCTTATCCGACTGATGACGAAAGCATCATTTACTTGTGGAACGGTACACCTGTTGCCTATTTAATGTCCGGTAACAATGAGATATATGGGTTTAACGGCAAGCATATTGGATGGCAACATGAAGGGATCTATTACAATTTAACCGGAAAACGGACCGGATTTGAGCAAGATGCACTACCAGGAGTCGAAACCCTGCCTGAACCTGCCAAAGAAATAAAAGAAGTAATGCCTGTAAAGGAAATACGACAGTTCCCATTTGCACAGCATATTTACAGTGTAGATTGGTCGGAAGAATCCATCGAAGATTGGTTGTTGAGCGGAAGAGCATAGTGCCATTTCAACGTTGAAGCAAGCCATGCATAACATTTGTGCTCCAATTGGGAAAACAGGGAATTATCAACAGGTAATGCTGTTAATACAAAAAATCAAAGCAGCTATTACTATGCTGCTTCGAAAGTAGGTGCAATCCGTTTAAATTACTAAATAATATTCCTCCTCCAATATCGCGTATTACTTTTTTCACTAACTTCAGTTTTCGCAAACGTTAGCTGAAATGCTATCTGTGTCCATCAGGTCATGAGTCCTGTTTGTTGCTCGCAGGAGTCAATGAAAGCGGACCTTACACAGCAAATTAGGTAACAGGTGAAAACAGGTTAATGACAAAGAAAAAGATTCATCCTTCCGCTCTTCGAATAGCCATTGTTTTTTTGGTGATTGGCGCACTATGGATAATTCTTTCCGATAAGATCGTGGCCTTTATGGTCAGGGATGTCAACCAGCTAACGGCTATTCAAACCATAAAAGGCTGGGTTTTTATTGCCATTACCGCCATTGTCATATTCATGCTGGTTAATCATGAAATTTCTAAAAAAGAAAAGCTTATTACTACCATCAGTGAAAAAAGCCATTGGCAACGTCTGTTACTTTCCAATTTACCTCAAATACAGGTATTTTTATTAACCCGCCAGTTCGAACCCATTTTCTTTGCTTCCGATAACCCAAACAGTATCTTAAAAACCCTGCTTGAGGTTGAACTTAAATCACAGGATACCTTCTGCAAGAAAGGTTCGGATCCTTCCACATTATATAATTTACTTAAAACTGCACCTGAAAATTTCAAAATCGAACTTGCCCTTGAGCTAGACGATGACTTTCTTGAAATTCATTACATCCCGGTTTTGGATAAAAACAATGCAGCACCAACCTTTCTCTTAATTGTATTTAATAAAACACAAGAAAGGGAGCTTATCCGGCAAGTAACATCCGAGAGAAAAAGCTTTTCCAGACTATCGGGCAAATACCATGCCCTGAACCGTGAGCTGGGTGACAGCTACAAGCAGCTCCAGACATACAATAAGGAACTTATCGAAAATAAAGAAAGGTACAGTGCTTTTATCCAGCAAACATCCGAAGCCGTTTACCGCATCGACATGAAAAAGCCTGTTGATTTATCCTTGTCGATGGACATAAAGGTTGCCGCCGTTATAAGCACTTGTTACCTGGCGGAGTACAATACTGCCTTTGCCAATATTTACAACCTGGGTATCGACAAGGCGCATGTTGGTAAGGGCCACTATGATATTTATCCTGAAGCCAACCATGTTCAGAGCCAGGTATTAATCCGCGAACTGGTAGAACATAATTTCACCCTTAAGGATCACGAAAGTGTTGAATACGATGCCAATGGACGAACACGGTATTTTTTAAATAATATTGTTGGCATTGTGGAGGACAATAAGCTTATTCGATTCTGGGGTACCAAGCTCGAAACTACCAAACAGAAAAAGCATGAGCGTGAGTTAATTCATGCAAAAAAGCTGGCCGAGGAAAGCAACAAACTGAAATCGGCATTTTTAGCCAATATGTCACACGAAATTCGCACGCCTTTAAACGGTATCCTGGGCTTTAGTGAACTTATTTGTAATACCGGATTATCCGATACTAAACGCGAGCGATATTTTGATATCATTCAGTCCAGCAACCAACAACTCCTAAGAATAATTAACGATATTCTGGATGTGTCTCGCTTGCAAACCGGCCAAATTCTTATCGAAAAAGCAACCTTTCCATTAAACACCCTCATCAACGAGATTGAAACTTCCATGCAACTCGAAATTCAACAAAAGAAGAAAGAAATTGACTTTGTTACTAAAAGAGGGTTGAAAGATGGCGAAGATGAAATTAAAAGCGACCGCGACAGGTTGTTCCAGGTCATCACCAATTTGGTCAACAATGCCATTAAATTTACCGATAAGGGCTCGGTAAAACTTTCCTACGAAAAAAAGAGCAAGTCGTTCATGGAATTTAGTGTGGCCGATACCGGCATTGGAATCCCTGACAAATATCTGGAGTCGATTTTTGACCAGTTCAGACAAGTGGAAGAATTTGCCTCAAGAAAATACGGGGGAACCGGACTGGGACTATCCATTTCCAAGGGAATGGTGGAACTGCTGGGTGGCTATATCGCCGTTGAATCGGAAGAATGCGGGGGTTCAACCTTCAAGTTTCCCATCAAAATTAAATAACTGTCACCGCGGGAAGCAGCCATGTATGCTTCCGCCGGATTCTACAATCGTTGGCCGGTTGTGCAACCCGCCGGGTCGGAATATTTAAACGCCGCAAGTAATAAATAAATAACCCGTAAGAGGCAAAGAAAAAAT
>DNTK01000377.1 GCA_003508755.1 Bacteroidales bacterium
AACATTGTATATGTTTTTCGCATTATTGTTTTAATAAAAAGTTAAATAAGTTATATTTATTATGAAAAGAATATACTTTTCAATTCAAATAAATGAATCGGAGTAATTATAAAAGAATTCTTAGTTACCTTTTTCTGTTCCCTTTTTTAATCGGAATCAATACACTATCTGGTTTTTCACAAAGAGATTTTAAACCACCAAAATATAACTTTACAAACTACTCTATTAAGGATGGATTATCGCAACAAATTGTCAGGTCTATTTGCCAGGACAGCACAGGATTTTTATGGTTTGCAACCGAAGACGGATTAAATCGTTTTGATGGATATGATTTTATCAATTATTATTTTGACAGAACGAATAATAAATCATTGCCTGATAATTTCCTCTATACATTGGAGCCCGCCTCCGATGGTGGATTATGGATTGGAACTAATTCTCATGGGGTAGCTAAGTTCAATCATCTGACAAACACCTTTTCTTCATTAACTGATGAGATCGATGAAGACTCCGACTTAACGGATGCCAGGGTTTATGCAATTTATGAAGATAATGAGCAAAATTTATGGGTAGGAACTTTTAACCGAGGGCTTTTTTATTACAATACGAAAACAAAGTTGCTTTCGAGTTTTAAAAACGAGCCACATTCTGAAAGTACACTGCCCTCAAACACTATTTTTTCTATTGGTGCTGACAATTCTGGAAAAATTTGGTTTAGAACTGATCGCCATCTGGCATCGTTCGACAAAAAAACCAATACATTTATTTCCAAACCTTTGCCAGGAACTCTTATCAATGCCGACTTTACCAATAACCTGATAATTGACGCGAGGGATATCTTGTGGACCTCCACTGAGCAAGGACTGGTGAAGTACAACATTAAAAAAGATGATTTAGAAATTATTCCTCTGTACAACGATAACGGAAAGGTTATTGAAATAATAGAAATAATTGAGCAGAATACTGATTATTTATGGTTTGGTTCCTATTCGGGTTTGTATTTATACGATAAAGAAACTGGTAAAAGTCTTAACTATAAAAAGATATCAAACGAAAAGAATAGCCTGTCTCAGGATGTGATTATTTCCATGCACATCGATAATACCGGCAGTTTGTGGGCCGGAACCGGATCTTCAGGCATTAGCAAATTAAACCTGTACACTAAAAATTTCCAACATTATAGTTACCATCCGGAATCTCGTAATACCATTTCAGGTAATTTGATTCGTGCACTTTATGTAGACTCAAACAATAATATTTGGGTCGGTCATGTTTCTGGAGCCATCGATATTATATTCCGTGATTCACAAAAGATTTTGCCCATTAAGAAACAAGCTGGAGATAAAACAGAAGGTGTTCTCGGATTCCCCACCAGTATAATGGAACGCAAAAATGGCGAAATATGGGTTGCAACCTGGGGTGAGGGTATTCTGATTTATAATCTGGATGGAAAGCTTATAAAACAACTAAGGGCTATTTTTATGTCCGGGGATTCAAAAGATTTGGACCTTATTATACATTGCATTCGGGAAGACCGGTTTGGAAATATCTGGATAGGTACCGAAACTGGACTTGTACTTTATGATCCACTAAGAAAGCGCACCCGTAAATTTGCACATGATCCCGACAACAATAACAGCATAACAGCCTTCGGCGTACAATCAAATAGCATTCATTTTGATAAATACGGAAATATATGGGTTGGGACCTGGGGTGGCTTGAGCCGTTTTATGCCCTACAGCTTAACAGAAAATAGTTTTGATATTGAATACAAAATCACACAATACTTAAACGAGTCAAACAATCCAAACTCCCTGGGCGATAACCGGGTAATTTCGATGTGGTATCATGAAAAATCGAATCCAAATGAACTTTTGGTGGGCACTTATGGTGGTGGATTAAATCGCATAATCTTTGACTCCTATAATCCCGACAGCCTGAAGGTGTTTGTATACGGTCGTTCCGAAGGCTTATCGAATAGTGTGATTTATACTATTGAATGCGATTCTGAAGGAAATATCTGGCTGGGGACCAATAGAGGCTTGTCGAAAATTGAGCCTAAAACAGGAAATGTAAGTAATTATTTTGAAAACGACGGGTTGCAATCGGATCAGTTTTATTGGGGAGCATCAAGTATAAGCAATAACGGAGAATTACTTTTTGGTGGTGTGAATGGATTTAATTTATTTGATCCAAAGGATATTGTTGAAGATACCATAAGGCCTGAACTGGTATTTACGGATTTTAAAATTTTTAATAAATCGATTAATATTAATGAAAAGATCGACGGGAATGTAATTCTAAATGCAGATATTAACAATACGGAGAAAATACGTCTCGATTACAATAGCAAAGTAATCAGTTTCGAATTTGCAGCCTTGCACTATGTGTATCCCCAAGATAACAGGTACAAGTATATGCTCGAAGGATTTGACAATGATTGGATTGAAGTTGGCGGCAACAAAAGATCAGCAACCTACACCAATCTGGAGCCTGGAAATTATACACTCAAGGTAAAAGCATCGAATTACGATGGTGCATGGACTCAAAAAACTAAATCGATTCAAATTAATATTGTACCTCCAGTATGGAGAACAAAGTGGTTTATCGTAACATCAATAATTTTGGTTTTATTGTTGCTTGTTTTGTTTTTCCGGTATCGCACAAAGCAAATCATACGCATGAACCGCATGCTCGAAAAGCGTGTCCGATTCAGAACAAACGAACTGTCTGAAAAGAACAATCAATTGGTTAAGCAGGCCGAGCAGCTCAACAACGCCAACATCACCTTAAAAGAGAAACAACAACAAGTCCAGGAACAAGCAGAAACTTTATTTAAGCAACGAAACGAGTTAGAAAAAGCAAATCAGATTAAGGATAAACTCTTTTCGATAATTGGGCATGATTTAAGAAATCCGATAAACAATGCAAAGGGTTATGTTGATCTGTTAAAATACCGGTATAAACAATACGACGATGAAAAGAAAAAGACTATTATCAGTTCCCTTAGCAATGCAATAGAATCGACATACAATTTACTGATAACTTTGCTTAATTGGTCCGGAAACGAGCATGGACAGGTGCTATTCGAGCCCAACCCATACATTATTAACGATGTAATTGCTGAAAACATTGAACTGGTCGAAAAAACAGCAAAACGAAAAAAAATTCAATTAATTAACAATACCAAAGAATGCAGTATAAATT
>DNTK01000037.1 GCA_003508755.1 Bacteroidales bacterium
CTTATAGAGCATGGCCAGTCGGGCTTTTAGCATGTTAAAGAAATTAAAGGTAATGTACATCTTCACTTTATCGTGCGATGCATTAAACTCTTCGGTATAGTTTTCGACAAACCTGGCTATTTCTTTTAAGTCTTCATCCACCAGCTTATTAATACCAAACCAAGCCCCTGTGGCACCGTTAATTTTTATGGCACTTGAAACATCGGCAAATTTGGTTTTTACCTCCCCAATATCACGAATTCGAATAAAGGACCCATCGGCATTTGCACGAACAACAATGTCCCCGATAGAATTGGGTTCAACCGAACGGCGTCGGCTGCGAATAACGATCTCCTCGGTGTCGGATTTAATCTGTCCGGCCGAGATATCCGTGTTGTTTTGAGCTACAGCACGCTGCACCTCATCAAAGGTGATGTTATAGCGTAGAAGGTTTTCCTCACTAATCTCGATGGAGATTTCCAGATCGGGATAACCGCCGACAAAAATCTGCGACATCACCCCGGAAGCACGGAAATCATCCTCGATCTCCATGGCATATTTCTTCAATGTTAAGAGGTCGATATCTCCTCCTGCAATTCCCAGGTTAATGGCGGGTGTTGTGTTGCGCTGCTTAAATACAATGGGACGCTCAGCACCTGAAGGCATGGAACTGATGCCATCCACCGCGTTCTTTACGTCCTGCACAACAATATCGATGGGGTAATCACCGGTGGTGGTAATGCGCACATTTGAAAAGTTTTCGGAAGAAGTGGAATTTATCTCCTTTATTCCAACCAGCCCCCGCACTGCTTCTTCAATGCGTGCAGTAATACCTTCTTCCATTTCTTTTGGAGAAGCCCCCGGATAAAATACATTCACAATTATATCACGGCTCCGGGTTTCGGGGAAAAAGGATTTTTTAGTATTCAAGATTCCAATTAATCCACCAATGACCAATACAAAAATGATCATATTGGAATAAAAGGGATACTGTATAAATTTTGTTACTAGCTGTCTCATGGTAATAATGGATTTGTTGCGTTCATTTAGTCCTTCTTCTTACGCTTTTTATTCTTTTCGTTGTCCTTAGTTACCATCTTTTCCTGTATTTCTGCCGCTTTGTTGGTGTCTGCTATAACTTTGTGCACATTGGAGTATTGAGTTTGTACAGGCATGTTGGCATTGGCATTGGCTAAAGGTTTCACCACCAGTTCTTCGCCCTCGTTGAGACCGGTAAATATTACACTGGTTTCGTTGGTTTTCAGGATATCGATACGCTTCTTAGCAAGGTAACCGCTGTCTACCACATAAACCATATCGGAATTAAACGTGGCATTTCTAGGAATCTCCATTGCATCGCGTATGACCATTCCGGGAAATTCAACACGCAGGTATTCGCCGGCATAGAGAGCCTCTGAGCTAGTTTCTACTTTTACATATACATTAATTGACTGACTGTTTGGATCCACAAAGGTGGCTTCACGAATAACGTATCCATGACCTACTTCGCGGCCTGCCTCGGTTTTTAAAGTAGCTTTCTGTCCTTTGCGCACCCATTGCGCATCCTCTACCAGCAGGGGCACTTCAATTTCCAATTCGCTGGTTTTGATGATTCTGGCAATGCGGCTTCCGGGGTTGGCTACTGAGCCTACTTCAAGCATTACTTCCTGCACTGCACCTGAGAATGGTGCTCTTAAGTAATACAATTTCAGGCGTTCCTCGTCCGATTTAATGGAATAATAATCGCGCAACACGCCGCGAGATGCCAGAAATATTTTTTCCTGGTTGGTACTTATCTCCGGCAAGGGAGGTAAGTCCTTATCGATGTTTACAAGCTCAAAAAAGTTAACCCATTTTTGGTAGCTGTCGGCATAGTCAATCTTTAAATCCGGTAAGATATTTGCCAGCGCATTTAGAAAAGAGCTTTTACGCGATTTCATTGCATAAATAGCATCGGTATCATACACCTTGGCCAACAATTGCCCTTTTTTAAAACTGGCCCCCTTCCGGAGTGAAATATCTCCGGGAAGCAATTTACCTTGTACTTCCGATATGAGGTCAACCGAATTCTGACTTAAAACTCGACCGGTACCAACAATACTGGTTTCGATGTTAGCATATTCAACAATGGCCGATTCAACCTTTCGCACAACAGGGGTGGCTTTTGGCGGGGTCATCTTCTTCTTCATGCTCGACAGAGCTCCCATTATTAAAAAGGCTGCCAGCAATGTAACAAATACGGCAACAAGCACAATAACTTTTTGACGTGTAGTCATGACTAATATGAATTTATTTAAATGGTAAAGAGATAAATCTATGGCGAATTATTGAATGCATAAAATTTAATCGGTAAAGAGGCCTGGCTCATCGGTAAACAGCTTCTTCAATAAATGGTTCGAAATGAACGATAAATAAAAGCGTTGAAATAATCGCGTCGATTATGACCACCTGTTTCAGGTATTGACTTTTTTTCGAAGCCAGTAAGAAAAAGGTGATTCTTAAAAAAAACTGCAGAAAGAAAAAAAGAAATAACCGCAAGCCATGCGTATTGAATTGGTGTGCGATATCGAACTGTAAGCGTACGATTGCGGAGAATGATCGGGATAATCCAGTACTAAGCGTTTCTTCACCTGTCGCAAGGGAATAAAAAGAAGGGACAGGGTGATTGGCATTTTCGTAACTGAAAATGCCGGAATAAATAAATATTAAGCTTATTATTCCGGCAAAAACAAGGTTTATTATTCGATACTGTTTTAGTTGCTGTTTCAATCTACTTCAACCTCAATATGCACATTGGTAGAATCATTAATTTCATCCATAAACTCCCGGACTGCACGCCCAGCAGCTCTTCCAAGTTTTCTGGCAGCTTCTTCCTCGTCAACAATGTCTTCTGTAGCTCTTTCGAGTTCCTCACCCATTTCTTCAAATTCTTCCTCCATTTCTTGCAGCTCATCTTCCAACTCTCGCAACACATCTTCAAGGTTACCTCCCAGCTCTCTTTCAAATTCTTCCTCGAAAATTCTTCCAAACTCTTCGGTGTCTTCTTCCAGGTTCTCGAGTTTATTGTTTACAACCTCCCATGGAAGATTCCTGACTTTCATAATGGTATTGGTTGTTTGTAAAATAGACAAGCCCAGGGCTATGATCGAAATTACCAGTGCCGCTGTAATGAGCGAAGACTGGGCTTCAACTTTACGTGCCTGCGAAAGCGCTACCGAACTAAATGCCACACCTACAATAGCAAAAACCAATGATGCAAACGAAAAGCATCCAATTAATGCCATTGGTAACGCCAGTATACCAAGAACGAGTCCTGCTACACCTAATCCTATTCCCGTATTCGGTTTTGAAAAATTGTTATCCATACAATAAACATCTAATATTCAACAAATTTAATAAATATTTCGCCGCATAATGCGAAAAACTCCAACCGAAAATAATTACACAAGAATTAGACCGAAATGTTTATATTGCTGTTTTTCTGGATATTATGCCAATTATTCGAATTTTTTAATAAAAAAGACACATTTTTTATATAATTATATACTATTTTTGGCATATATCAGTTTCTTATATATATGAAAAATAAAATATCTGCCGAATTGCTCAAAGGCTCTCTTAAACCAATAGTAATGAAATTGTTGAAAGAGAACACCCGCATGTATGGGTATGAAATTACACAGCGGGTCGAAAAACTCAGTCAGGGAAAAATATCACTGACATACGGTGCGCTTTATCCCATCCTCCATAAACTGGAAGCCGATGGCATTGTTATAACCGAACAGGAAAATGTAAATAACCGAACAAGGGTATATTATCAGCTTACACCCAAGGGAACCAAAAAATCGATCGAAAAAATTAACGAGCTGGAGGAGTTTGTTAAGACACTCGCCATTTTACTAAAACCAAATCCATCAGTCGGACTATGTACCACTTAAGCCCCGATGAAATATCGTTGGTTTCTAAGCGCCTGAAGGCTGATGAAATCAATTATTCTCACCTTTTTGATGATTTGCTCGACCATGTATGTTGCGATATTGAAGGCTACATAAACCGTGGAATGAGTTATCAGGAAGCATCGGAAAAAACATATAAACAAATAGGATTAAACGGACTAAAAGAAATTCAGGAGGCAACAATTTTTTATGTCAAACTTAATCTAATTGTTATGAAAAAATTAATGAATGTACTTGCCGTTGTTGGCACTAGTCTTTTAGTTTTTGGGTTTTTCTTTAAAGCTATGCATTGGCCCGGCGGAAGCATGTTATTCTTTCTGGGTTCGCTCACACTTTTTCTTGGCTTTTTCCCAACAGCATTGCTGGGTATTCGAAAGGAACTAAAACTAGGCTTTTTTTCGAAAGAATTTGCCGTTTATGTAGTCGGTTTTATTGCCCTTTTTGTCTCAGGAGCTGCCATATTATTTTCCATGATGCACTGGCCCGGAGCCCGCTATTTGATTGTGACCTCTTGGGTGTTGCTCATAGTATTCTTTTTCCCGATGCTGTTCTACCGGATTATAAAATCGGGTAAAAATAAAATTGTGAATGTATCGCTGGCTTTGTTTTCGTTCGCCTTTATGGGTTTTCTTATTGTGAGTAGTTACAATAATAACACCAATGTTTACAAGCTTGTTGAGGTTTATGACGACAACGAAACCATCGAATTTTATAAGAGAAACATCGATGTGTTGGAAGAATCAGGATTGATCAGGCAGAAAGAAATTACGGCCTTTACGAATAGTCTGAATGCCATAGAAAGTATGATAGAAGGATATAAAAAGCTTTACCTGGATGATAAAGAGAATCTGTTTCAGGCTACCATCGATTATATGCATTATGGAAAATTGAATAATGAACATGATAATGGTTTCCAGCAACTCAAAGGCTTGTTGAATAACTACAAAATGCAGGCAGAAAGTCTTGCACATAAAAATGTAGAGCTTCAAAAGCTAATTTCAGATAAACTCTCTACCAGTGATAAAAATTATCCGCACCTTGGACCTACCAGTTGGGAACGACGTTTCTTCTGGATAAAATTTGGCAAAGAATCTCTTTACATTAATCTTAATAAACTTCTTAAAGATGTCTACATGGTTCATTACGAGATCTTGCGTGTACAAGATGTAAAAGACACTCCTGAATTATAGTTCGCTATAATCCTGTTACCTATGGCTGTGATTTTTTAAATCATGGCCTTTTTTATTTAATTAATTATCAATTCTTTATGTGATTGTATAAAAAATATTTTCGATTTTTCTTGACTTGTTTGAATAGAGATCTTAACTTTGAACAAACGTTCAGTCATAAATATTTAGCGGGGAATCCCGCTTTTTAAAGGTCTTTTTTGTTGACTGACCGTTTAGTCTTAAATTAAACAACATAATATTAGACTAGAGATAATTTGATTTTATTTGTCCTTTATAAACTCAACTCGAATGTTAAAAGTCGAAAACTTAAGTAACCTGAAAAATTAATTTATGAAAGAGCTATTCACTTGAAAATCCAAAATCTATTAGTCGAAAATCGAATATATTATGCCTAGAACAGAAGAGCAATACGAACAAATCAGGGAGGAACGCAAACAACAAATTCGGGATGTAGCGCTTGAAATCATTGCTGAAGAAGGGTTTGCCAATACTTCTATAGCTAAAATCGCCAAAAGGGCCAACATTTCTAAAGGGTTAATGTACAACTACTTTACAAGCAAAGAAGAACTCATGATGTCCATTATGGTCGAAGGGTTTAACAAACTTACCGAAGCTTTTGACCCCGATCGAGATGGAGTATTGACCCATGACGAAATGCATTTCTTTATCGATACCACTTTTGATGTGCTAAAGTCGAATATCCGGTTCTGGCGTATGTATTTTATGGTGTTGCTGCAACCGGATGTAACAAAACTAATCGAACCCTATATTATGAAAACCCTGGAACCTTTCTTACAAACTGCTTATCAGTATTTTGCCAGTAACGGGTATGAAAATCCTGACGTTGAAGTCCGCTTTTTTGCTGCTTTACTTGATGGTGTCGGGCTTCACTTTGTTATGGACGCAGAAGGATTTCCACTAGAAGGTGTCAAAGAAAAATTGCACCGAATGTTAGACTAGGAAAATGAAACAACGAAAAATAAATAGGTTTGGGAAAGCTTTTGGCCCCTCCGGCTCTTTTGCCGGATTGGTACTGTTTGTTTCAGGAATTGCTATGAGTTTCTTTTACTTGCCAGCAATTTTCGTGGTAATAATTGGCGCCTTTCTTGCCTTTACCCATGCTTCGGCTACCATCGACACCGAAAACGGCCGTGTACGGTTGGCAAATCACCTGTTCGGATGCATACGAATAGGCCGCTGGCATTCTATCGAAAATAACATGTTGCTCTCCTTAATTCCCAATAAGGAATTCTATCGAACCTACAGCCGGAGTAACCGAAAAACAGAGATTAAAACCCATCATTACAAACTGGTTTTAAACACAAAAGATAATTCAAGGATTATTCCTCTGAAAAACTTTATCATCAAGGAGGAAGGCCTGGAAGAAATGAAAAGCCTGGCTGCAGAGTTAAATATAACATATCAATTGTAATTGTATCACTTAATTCATAACCCTATGAAAACACTAGAAACAAAAAAAATCTTAATGCTACTGGTAATTACAATAGTTTCAACAGGTCTCAAAGCTCAAAATGCCACCGAGATTGTAAAACGTGCCGATGATAAAATGCGGGGGGAAAAATCCGGTTTTAGCGAAATGAGTATGGAAATTGTGCGCCCCACATGGAGCCGCACCATTACCTTTAAAAGCTGGTCGAAAGGCACCGAACTTTCGCTGGTTTATATCAAGTCGCCAGCAAAAGATAAAGGCCAGACATTTTTGAAACTAAACCGTGAAATGTGGAACTGGAATCCACAAATCAGCCGAATGATAAAACTCCCCACCTCCATGCTCTCGCAAGGATGGATGGGATCTGACTTTACAGTAGACGATGCCTTAAATCAACGGTCAATTGTGGTTGACTATACGCACAGCATACTTGCCGAAGAAGAAATTGAAGGGGAAATGTGCTATAAAATATTACTTGACCCCAAAGAAGATGCTCCTGTGGTTTGGGGTAAAATTTACATGTGGATATCGAAAAAGTACGATATTAACCTAAGAACCGAATACTACGACGAAGATGATTACCTGGTAAAAACCGAGCTTGGTTATAATTTAAAGGATTTTAACGGCCGCTATTTACCGGCAACATTTGAGATTATCCCTGCGGATGAAGAGGGTCATAAAACGGTAGTAACCGTATCCGAAATGAAATTTAACATCCCCATTGAAGATGCCTTCTTTAGCCAGCAGAATATGAAAAGAGTGAGATAATACGAATGTATGATGTAAAATAAAGAATGTAAAATGGAAGAAGAAAACATTATACTTCAGAAGAGTTATTCATCTGCTTTGGATATTATTAAAACCTATAAGCACTTAAGGTTTAGACAAAAAGAATATGAACTCTCTAAACAACTTCTACGATCAGGCACCTCAATAGGAGCCAATGTCGAAGAAGCTGACGCTGCTCCGACTAAAAAGGACTTTGCCAATAAAATGTCCATCGCATCGAAAGAGTGCAAGGAATCGCATTATTGGATAAGACTTTTAAGAGATAGTGATTTTCTCGAGAATGAAAAAGCTGAACCACTCTTAGATGAGTGTACACAAATTAAAAGAATATAGCAATTTTAAAATCTACTAGAAACAATCTCTTACTTATTGTTCATCCTTCATCCTTCATTATTCATTAAACGCTAGAAAAATGAACTTATTTAAAATAGCCTGGCGGAATTTATGGCGAAGCAAAACACGCACTGCGTTGACCGTTTCGGTGGTGTTCTTCGTGGTTATACTTTCGGTAGCAATGAGCTCCCAGCAATATGGCATGTATGATAACATGATAAACAATGCAGTGGAGTTTAGTGGTCACATTCAGATTCAGGACACCAACTACATTAAAAACAAATCCATAAACGATGCATTGCACCTTACTCACGCCCTCTTTGAGGATGTGAAATCGGTAAAGCACGTCGAAATGGTAGCTCCCCGCATCGAATCCTTTTCGCTTGCTTCATATGGGAATAAAACAAAAGGAGTAGTGGTAATGGGTATTGACCCGGAAACGGAGAAATCAATCTCTAAACTTGATAGAAAAATTGCCCGATACAAACTTCGTATCGACAGCCTTGATATCGACACCGCCATTTACAACCGGTTGGTGGAACTTGATAAACAAAGTTTTGTTTCGGCAGAAGTGTTTGACGAAAGACTTGAGGCGGCTCTGGGAAAATCACATTACAGCCGTGAACTTGCCGGTTTTGTTATAAATTCCTCAGAAATCGATTCGCACTACCTGGAACGAGGTGAGAAGGGTGCTGTGCTGGGTGAGGCCCTTGCAGATTATCTGGAAATTGGACTTGGGGATACCTTGGTGATGATAAGCCAGGGGTATCGTGGGGCCACGGCCGCTGCTTTATTCCCTGTAAAAGGTTTTATTAAGATGCCACTGGTGCAGTTAGAGAGGGGAATTGTATTTCTTGATATTACGGCTACCCAATACTTCTTTTCGGCAGATACGCTCGCTACTTCCTTATTGGTAAAAGTGGATAAAAACTCGAATGTAAATGCTGTTAGTCGCAACCTGAATAAAATGTTACCCGCGAAGCTGCAATCTCAAACCTGGGAAGAATTACAACCCGAAATGGTTCAGATGATTGAAAGCGATAAAGCCGGAGGTGTTTTTATGAAAGGTATTTTCTACATGATTGTCGGATTCATCATTTTCGGAACCATTATGATGATGCTTACAGAAAGAAGAAAAGAATTTGGTGTATTAATCGCTGTAGGCCTTAAAAGATGGACCCTTGCAAAAATATTACTCATCGAAACCTTATTTATTTCAATGATTGGTACATTGCTTGGTTTCTTGTTAAGCTACCCTATTGTCAATACATTGCATAATAATCCAATTCCCTTGCAGGGTCAAATGGCCCAGGTAATGGAAGAATATGGCTTTGAACCCATTATTTTCTTTTCGAATAATTCAGATATTTTTTATACTCAGGCCATCATAATATTCATCGTTTCGATAGTAGTTTTCCTATTCCCGCTTATGCGCCTTCGGAAATTAAATGTAATTCAAGCAATCAGAGATTAACTCAAAAAACCAAAAAAAATGATTATTCAGATTTCATGGAAAAATGTATGGCGAAATCGAACTCGAAGTTTGATTATTATGATTGCCATTTTGCTGGGTATTTTCGGAGGAATGTTTCTGTTGGCTTTCATGCAGGGAATGACAGAACAACGTCTTAGCTCCGCATTAAAAACAGAAGTCTCGCATATCCAGATTCACTCTGAGAAATACCTCGAGAATAACGATTTTAATCAATACATGACCGATATTTCGGCTATTGATGAATACTTGTCAACTGATAAAAGAGTTCAGGGATATAGCACCCGTATTATCATTTATTCGTTAGCTAAAACAAGCGAAATGGGCGCCGGTGTAAGAATTACCGGAGTAGATCCCGAGAATGAAATCAATGTGACCGATTTGAACACAAAAATTATTGATGGCTCCTACTTTGAAAATACACGGGGTATGCCTATTGTAATTGGCGAAAAGCTCGCTAAAAAACTGAAAGCCAAAGTGCGGAAGAAAATAGTATTGCAGGTTCAAGATACCAGCGGTAAAACATTTCCCTCGGCTTTCAGGGTAGCCGGAATTTACAAAACCACCAATACGGCATTTGACGAAATGAATGTTTTTGTCCGTAACAAGGACCTCAGGGAATTAACGGGTTTCAATGAAAACAATGCACATGAAATCGCAATTTACTTGAACAACCGGGAAAATGTAACTGCTGTAGAAAACGATCTGGAAAGCATATTTCCTGCGTTTACAGTTGAATCCTGGTCGGAGGGTAATGCCATTCTGGCCTATATGAGTGAAGCAATGGATCAATACCTGATCATTTTTATACTTATTATCTTATTCGCTCTTTTCTTTGGCATTGCCAATACTATGCTAATGGCTATTCTGGAACGCCGGAAAGAACTTGGAATGCTCATGGCCATTGGTATGAAGCGATTTAAAGTGTTTCGGATGATTATGTATGAAACCATTTTTTTATCGCTTGTTGGTGCCATGCTGGGCATCATCATTGCCTTCTTAACCATTACTTATTTTGCTAAAAACGGACTCAATCTTTCAATTTGGTCTGAGGGGCTAGAAGCCATTGGTTATGATCCAATAGTCTATTTCCAACTAGATACCTCTTACCTCTTACAAATAGTTGTGATGGTAATAATTACAGGAATACTCGCCTCTATATTACCGGCCATTAAAGCCCTAAAATTAAACCCCGCTGATGCGTTGAGAATTGATAATTAATCTTTTGCACTTAAATTCTGAAAAAATGAAAGTAATAGACATAAAAAAACTCGATAAAGTATACAACGATTCCGAAGTTAAAGTACATGCCATCCAGGGAATCGACCTGAGTTTCGAAGAAGGTGAATTTACTGCCATAGTAGGCCCTTCGGGTTCCGGAAAAACAACCTTGCTGAATATGTTGGGTGGCCTGGATCGACCTACCGAAGGGGAGATCTTTATTGCAGAAACGCCGGTTCATGAATTAAAAGGTGCAGACCTCGTAGATTTCCGCCTGAGAAATATAGGGTTTGTCTTTCAGGCCTACAACCTGGTTCCTGTATTAACCGCCAGGGAAAATGTAGAGTTCATTATGCAAATGCAGGGAATTCCTGCCCACAAGCGTTTTGAGCGCACCAAAGAGTTACTCACTCAAGTTGGGCTGGGTGACCGAATAGACAGCCGCCCCTCAAAACTGAGTGGTGGACAACAGCAGCGTGTGGCAGTAGCAAGGGCCCTGGCATCGAAACCAAAGTTCGTACTGGCCGATGAGCCCACGGCAAATCTCGATTCTAAATCGACCGAGAACTTATTGGATATCATGGAAAAACTAAATAAAGAAGAAAAGATAACCTTCATCTTCTCAACACACGACCAGCGCGTGGTAAAAAAAGCCCGCAGGGTAATTACCATTGAGGATGGGAAAGTGCTGAGTGATGTTAAGAAGTAGTGGTTAGGTGTTTGATGATGGATGTTAGATGTTAATAATTAAATAAATCCAGAATGATGAAATTTAAATTTGAAGACCTAAAAATATGGCAAATGGCAATGGATTTCGGGGAAGAGATGAACAAAACTGCAATTAGCTTTCTCAAGCATGAACTGTATAATCTAAGCGATCAACTTAGGAGAGCATCGGATTCAATTGCCCTAAATATATCTGAGGGATCAATTGGTCAATCGAATCCTGAATTTAGTCGGTTTATGGATTTCTCCATCCGAACACTCGCAGAGGTAGTTACGTGTCTGCACAAAGCAAAAAGAAGAGATTACCTTAGTGAAGAAAAGTTCTTAACATATTATAATGATTCCTACTATCTTATGAATATGATGATTGCATTTAGAAATAAGCTCAAATAATATTAGTAATGAAAAAACACCTAACATCAAGCACCCAACACCAAGCAATTACCAAGGCCGAAAAATTCTGGTACGGATGGCTTAAAGGAGCTGCAATTATAGTTACCCTTTTTGGCGTAATACTATCGGTATACACAGTTATTTCGGGGAGTAGCATAACAGTTTTAAACGAACATATTGCAAATACATTTAAGTTAAGTGATGAGTTTATGATAGATATTCAGGATTTACAGGCCTGGATGATAGCTATTATTGGATCTGTAACTGCAGGATGGGGTATAACCTTACTTTACATGATAATAGTACCCCTTAAACGGAAAGAAAAGTGGGCCTGGAATGCCATCATGATCTCCATGCTTGTTTGGTTTTCAATTGATACCTTCATTTCGAGCTATTACGGTGCAAGGTTTAATGTGGTAATAAATATTGCCTTCGCCCTGCAGTTTGTTGCTCCCTTGCTTTTTTTAAGAACTACCATGTTAAATGAAAATAAAGATGTATAAACGCGTTTTATATTTCTTGATTGCAGCATGCGCAACTATTGCAATTGCACATAGTCAGGAGCCAGGTAAGGTTACTTTTAACGGGTACCTGTCGGGTATGCCTCAAGTGGCATGGAACACTGCTTCTGTTGATACCATTTCTTTGTTCGAACGCCAGGAGCACTATCTATTGCATAATCGAATGAATTTTCATTGGTATCCTTCCGATGAAATAACCGGATCCGTGCAGTTTAGAAACCAGGTAATGTATGGCGATTTTACACGCGATGCCGGATTTGAAACAGGGTTTGAAACGGAGAGCTATTTCTTACCATTGACTTTTTACTATACCTACGGTGATGCCGGCCTGGTATCCATCTCGGCCGATAGAGCATGGCTGCAATATACCCATGATAACCTGGAATTAAAAGTAGGTCGGCAACGCATAAACTGGGGACAAACATTTGTATGGAATCCAAACGATATTTTCAATGCATATAACTTTTTCGATTTCGATTATGCCGAGCGTCCGGGCGCTGATGCCGCAAGAGTAATATATTATCCGAATTACACCTCGACCATCGAAGTAGCTGCCAAACTCGATAGCGCCTCGAACCTTACGGCAGCAGGTTTGTATCGGTTCAATACACAAGGTGTTGATATTCAGTTTATAGGAGGATATTACAGTCAGACATCGAAAAGCTTAAGTGCCGATAATAACCCCGATTCTGACTGGTTGGGCGGACTGGGAATAACGGGGGATTATAAAGGTGTTAGCATAAGAACCGAAGCTACTTATATGCAACCCACCGCTGAATCGAATTCGAAAGATGACTTATTTCTATGGAGCTTGGGTCTCGATTACTCCTTTAAAAATGAGTTGTACCTGAGCTCTGAGTTTTTCTACTCAAGCAGAGTTGATCCTGTCCTGGTTGGTGGCGGAGGCATTATGGATCTGTACAGTGGTCCGTTAACTGTAAAGAATCTGGCTTTTGCCAAATACAATGCGTTTGCTCAGGGAAGTTACCCAATTACTCCGATATTTAAGGTTACCTTATCAGGAATGATTTTTACCGATGAACAATTAACAGGCTTTTTTATTGGCCCTTATCTCGATTATTCATTATTGGATAACCTGGATCTGGCCCTTTATTTCCAGTTTTTTAACTCTAAAATTAATGTGCTGGGATATGAACTCAAAAGCAGCACCAGTTTTGCATTTCTGCGATTAAAGTGGAGTTTTTAGTTAAAAACAAAAGGTAAATAGATAACTGGGTGGCATGACTACTATTTACAGGATATTTCATAAGCGATAATCTTTTACAGCTTATGATAGTATAAATAAAAGGTCCACTTTGCACCTACAAAAATCCCATCCTGGGAGGGGCAGGGGTGGGTAAAAAATGTTACAATGAAACGAAAAATTATACCCTACAATCGAAAGTTAAAATTGCTTGCAAGAAAACTCAGACAGAACATGACTTTATCAGAAGTTCTGCTTTGGAATGAATTAAAACAAAAGAAAATGCTAGGATATGATTTTGACCGTCAAAGACCAATTGATGAATACATAGTAGATTTTTATTGCAAAGAGTTATTTCTGGCAATTGAAGTTGATGGGGATAGCCATGATACTGATGAAGCCCAGCATAAAGATCAGATTCGCCAAAAAAGATTAGAATCATTGGGAGTTAGTTTTCTGAGGTTTGAAAATTTAGAAGTAAAAAGAAATATGAATAATGTTTTGAAAGAAATTGAATCGTGGATTGAAAATAATCAACCAACCCCTAACCCCTCCAAGGAGGGGAATAAT
>DNTK01000474.1 GCA_003508755.1 Bacteroidales bacterium
GCTTCTTGGAGACACCGCTATATGAACATTGGTTCACAAATATAATGAACATATGTTCATAATAAAAGAAATATTTTGTAATTTTGATGAAGTAATAAGTAAAGAATGATTGAACTACAACCCATCGGAAAAATTATCTCACCCTATTTAGAAAAAGCAGGGACTCCGATACAAATGACAGGTTCAGAAACTGCTGGTAAGATTGAAATATTTAAAGAATATCAGGAAGGGTTGAGAGATCTGGAAGGATTTTCAACTTTGATAGTCCTTTATCAGTTTCACCGGATAAAAGAAACAAGTTTAGAAGTAGTGCCATTTTTGGACGATGTTACGCACGGAATTTTTGCAACAAGAAGTCCTGCCAGACCAAACAGAATAGGAATTTCTATACTGGAATTAATGTACATTGAGGACAATATGCTGCATGTAAAAAATCTTGATGTGCTTGATGGAGCGCCTGTATTGGATATTAAGCCTTATGTATCGGCATTCGATAGTATTGAAAATACCAGGAACGGTTGGTTGGATAAAAGGTTAAAAGATTCTGATTTTAAGAAGGACGATGGAAGGTTTAACTAAAATGATACATTAATAATGGAATTACCAGTTGTTGATCAGGAATTATGCACGGGTTGTGGAGCATGTGTGGATGTGTGTCCAACAGAAGCAATTATTATTGAAGATGGCAAGGCCATTATCATAGGTGATGATTGCACAAATTGCAGAGCTTGTGAATCAGAATGCCCGGTCGAAGCCATAGCCTGACAACCTTTTCCTGGAAATAAGGGGGAAAGTTTGATTCATAGCCGGGAGAGAGGGATTAGCATCTTCCTCTAGCACAGGGGCTATTCGTTATAAAAAGTCCAAAAAATCCGCCAATGAGCAGACTTTTAAGAATGTTTCCTGTGGTAATGTCTTTCATGTACTGACCTTCAGTAAAATAAAAATAAAGTACACCACCGATGGCTCCAAGCCCAATAAATAATAACGTTCGCTTTCCGTGGGTCGATAAAATATAGCGCTTAAACCAGTTGCCTTCAGGTTTTATTTCGAGTTTCTTGAATTCCATTTTTTTTAAAATCTATAAATCTAGATACAAAGATATGATTTATTTGCGTAATGTGTTTTAAGATAGCTAATTTGTTAGATAAGTCTTTAAATCCTTAACCTTTTTCTTTAATAACATTTGTTTTTGCTGGTGTTTAATGCTGAAAGTAGTAGAGGTTTTTGTTACATATTCTAGCAGAATCAATGATTTTTGATAACATTCAAGACTACCAGAATATTGTTGTTGAGCAAAATTCAATTCAGCTTGCGCAAAGAATAGTTCTGACAATATTTCAAGATGCCCATTATTATAATCATGCTTACTCAATAAACTTACGGTTAAATTATCTATTGGCAGGTGAAGAAAAAAAGCACCATCTTCCTTTAAAAAACTAGTGTAGGCATTATCCAGTGTTTCCTGTGCTTTATTTAATTCACCTTTTTTTATTAAACCGAGAATACTCCCTATAAGCTCAGCCGCCATCTCAATCATTTGCAATATATAGTCTTTTCTGTACATCGTTTATTTTCCCTTTAGGTTTCCAACATGAAAAGACAAGATACTCTAAAAAAAGCAATAAGGATATTATTGGAGGCAACTACAAGTGCTGATTCAAAACCCTACTCAATTCATTATAGCTGATAGTACCTGTATGTTTCCACACTTGCTTACCATCTTTAAATAAAAGTAGACCTGGAATTGATTGTACATTGTATACTTTTTGTAATACCTGGTTCGACTGTACATCAATTTTCTCGACATGCGCCTTACCCATGTAGTTTTGCTTCAGATCGGCAATTATTGGGGCCATTTGTTTACAGGGGGCACACCAGGGTGCATTAAAGTCGACCAAGACAACATTGTTTGATTTTAGCAGTTGATTGAATTCACTCACTGAATAGGATTTTGCAGCATTCGCGACCGGTGCTGTGCCTCGTGTAATTTTATAACCATAGCGCTGCCATTCAAGTATGCCGCGTTGTAAATTGTACACCTTTGCATATCCATTCTTACTAAGATAATCGGCCACAACGCGACTACGACTGCCCGTTAAACAATATACATAAATGGGCCTTTCTTTCTGCAATAAGCTTAGTTTCTCCAAAACTTTCGGATCATTGATGCTTATCAGAGTTGAGTTTTCGATGTGGCCCTGGCTAAATTCACCCGAAGTTCGAACGTCCAAAACTATTCCGCTGCCAGAGTTGACCAGGTTGTAGAAAGTTTTTGAATCAACATGTTTTGTTTGCTGAGCAAACATGGTACTTAATGAAATAGAAAAAAGGCCGAAAAGAAGGGTCATCCTATACATATGCATATATCTAAATAAATACATGTGCAAAATTATATAAAAATCATTCACTCGTTACAGGATTAAGAACTTTTAACAATCATTTTACATACTAAACAATTTTACTGTGGTATTTTTGGTTTAATATCAATGAATTCTTGTAACTACCAAATTTATTCATGTATCTAAATCAATAAAACACCCATGAACAAACTCCGCGTTTTCGAGGCGGTTCTGAGTGACAATTAAAACCTAATACTGAAAAAATGAAAGCAGTCCTTTGGCCCCGCTATGGTTCGCCCGATGTGTTGAATGTGGCAGATATCGATATGCCTGTTCCTAATGATAATGAAATTTTAATTAAAACACATGCTGCTACAGTCACGGCAGGCGATTGCGAATTGCGACGTTTTCAGATCGCCGGCTGGATTTGGTTACCTGTACGATTCATGGTTGGTATTAGAAGACCAAAACCAAAGGCATTGGGACAAGAGGTGGCTGGAGAGGTCATTATCACAGGAACAAATGTAAAGGATTTTAAATCGGGTGATAAGATATTTTCCGAGACAGGTTTATCGTTGGGGGCTTATGCAGAGTATACCCTTCTTTCCAATAAGCGGGTTATGGCACATAAGCCATCAAGCTTATCCTACGAGCAAGTGGCAACAATTCCTACCGGAGGCATCAATGCTTTGCATTTTGTACGTAAATCGAACATAAAGAAAAATGATAAAGTTTTAATAAATGGAGCAGGCGGCAGTATCGGTACTTATGCTATACAGCTTGCTAAGATGCATGGAGCAGAAATAACAGCAATTGATAGTGGCGAAAAGCTGGAAATGCTGAAGCGTCTGGGCGCAAAGGAAGTTATTGATTTTCAGAAAGAAGATTTTACGCAAAAGGGCCTTAAATGGGATGTAATTATCGATGTGGTGGGTATAAAATCCTATTCAAAAACAATTAAATGTCTGACTAAAGGAGGGCGTTTAATATTGGGTAATCCAGATCTGGGAGGGATGCTCAGAGGTTTGATTACATCTAAAAATACAAGCAAAAGGGTTATTTCGCAGCTGGCCAGTTATAAGAAGGAAGATTTGGATTATCTGAAAAAGCTTATCGAAGACGGTAAGATTCTGGTCGAGATTGATAAGCGATACCCACTTGACCAACTGGCAGATGCGCACTATTACGTCGATGCTGGTAAAAAGAAAGGCAATGTTATTATTGACGTTGGAAATTGTCGTGAGAATTAACCCTTTTTGTTAGCTTGTTAATATTTCATATTTAGGCATTAGAATGTTTTTTGTAAATTTATAAAACACATAAAAAGCCCAGATATGAGTTACAATGCCCAATTCGAACAACCAGCTGAATATAAATTGATTTTAAGAGATTCCTATGAAGACAATACTTATTATGGACTGGATGAGTTTGATTGTAAGTATTTAAAAATCCTTCAGGCAAAATTTGGTTGTTATAACAGTTACCATACCATACCTGAGCGGGTAAAAATGGAAATGGCCCCTTATGTTTGGAACGAGGAACGACAAAAATATGTGTTGGATGAGAATCGCCGGAGAATTATTCAACTTAACAGACTCGAAAATCTTGTAGTCAGTTATAAGTACGCCAATACCTGGCATGACTTTCTCTCAAATTAACACCTGATTTTCCATTTTCTGAGGGGAATAATTGAATTGGTTGGATAAAACAGAACCAATCCAATCCAATCATTCGTTCAATCAATTATTACAGATATAAATTTTGAATTTTCTCATCTAACTCTTTAAATACCTTTCTCTATAACGTATCCGAAATAGCATTGTATTGATGCAGTTTATGCACAAGCGAATCGAGAATGGTAATTAAATCGGAATTAAATAAAAAGTCTTCGCTAAACTGGCAATAGGCAATAAAACTGGTAAGCTCGTCACCTTCGAAATGGGTTACATCTTTAACAATATCGCGGTTAAACTTAGCGTCAATTACTTTCTGACGATGGCGCAGTCTTCGCGACAATTCATCAAAGTCAACCTGCGTTGCACCTCCACCACCAACACCGAAACGGAATCCCGGTCGCATATATACTTCATTGTTTCTTCGGTCCTGGTCGGCTTTAACGGCAATCTGGGTTCCTTCAATAGATAATTGTTTTTGTACCCTGGCAATTTCAGAATTCGTTAAATCCAACTCAAGGAATTTCTCTTTAAACACCTCATATTCCTTAAATGCAAACACTTTAACTTCTTTAAATTCAAAGTATTGTGGGTTCATATAAACAGAGCCGTTGACCTTTTGATTTATACCTGGAACAACCATAATTTCCGAATAGTAACCCAATAAACTAAAAACCAGTGTGTCACCTGGATCAGCCGATATTTTAAAAACACCCTTATCATCAGCAATAAATCCTTTGCGCTTACTCTCGTTCCAAATGTTTACAAATGGCAGTGGGATGGAGGTTGACTCCTGAAAAATGGTACCTGAATAGGTTAAAGGCTGATTATTTGCATGTTGTGCCTGAAGGATACCTCCGCTAAATATGGAAATAATTAATAGTTGTAAACAGCGTACTTTCATTTCATAGGTTTGTTGGAACAAATGTCACAAAAGCAATTTTAATTAAAGATTTTAACTGGTTAAAAAAGGTTAAAATTTTGCTAGTCTACTATAATGGTATTATTCTGAATAAAAAAAATAGTGAATTGTGGGAAAGATGTTAATGAACTGATACACCTCAGAATGGCCCGTGGAAAAGAATGATTTTTTCAATGAATATGGATGTACTGGTTTCTATACTGATGAAATAAATGCCCTCAGGTACATGTCTTAAATCGATAATTATCGAATTGTTTCCGGACGTATTTTTAAACCTATTTACCGAAACCGCTTCTAAACATGAACTGTAGAGTACAACCGACTCTACCGTTTCTTCTGTTTCTGAATGTATTTGTAAAAAATCTCGTGCTGGATTAGGATATATTTCAAGAATATTTCTGTATTCTGTTTTTTGATTTGATGAAAAGGAAGAAGGCTCTTGTTCACAAAAATCTCCTTTTAGTATATTGCAGATCCAATAATACGTCGTGTCACCATGCTGAAGAGTAGGAACGGCGGCAAATCCCTCAGTATAACCATTCCATGCATTGAAAGCCATGCCGTTTACGTTTAACTGTTTCAAAAGACTATCCTGCAAATGCCTCCATAACTCATTATTGCCATATATTGGTGATGATGGAAACACAATATGAGCATCATACCCGGAAGAAAGGTCATGAATAAATGGAATTCCCGTATTTATCCACGCTTTAGCGAATTCGGCTTTCCAATTTATTAGTAACTGTTCATCGCTTTCGCCTTCCCATATTTCAGGAATAAAACACTGGATTGCCAGTACTGATTTTTGCTGAGACAGGAAAGCTCCAGTTGCAGTGGGAGTTGCTTTAAATATGCCAGGAGCAAAGTTATCAGGAGGCAAGATATCTAATGCAAACCCTATTCTGATGCCTGTGTTTTCGTATACTTTATCGGCCACTAAATCGAAACCCGCTGAAAAAACGTTATCCGTAATTTCAGCATTGTTTGATGCGACATGAATAATGGAAAAGAGATACCTTTCATTTCCATCCTGATCGTACACTTTTGCCCATTTTTCTGGCCAGCGTGGATTAGTAGGATTAACAAGATACCGCTCAATTAAATCTTCGATAAGCACAATAAACTGAGGTGCAGGGTCTTCGGTTGTGCCAGGAAAGTCATCCATAAATACAAAACCCTCATATTGGTTTGTTGAAGCAAAGGATTCTATAAAAGGAGCGATTAATATATCCTTATCCAGAGTGGCATCGAACAACTCAGAATGCGATTGGGTGGACGATTGCATGGGCGACCAATAAGCCCAATTATCGCTTCCGGGTAGCCCCCAGTAAGAAAAATTAATTAGATTAATGCCGGCCTCAATAATTTCTTCAACTGCAAAATCTCTATTAGCCTGGCTCTCTGACCAGCCTAGATGCCTTGCGTCATCTGGATGTAAAGTGTAAAGACTTCTGTTATCCAAAGGGTTATAATCATAAAATTGAACACCGTTGCGCCAGTTACCCGTAAAAAACACCGTACTCTTTATGGTATCATTCTCAAAACCTTCATTGGCCATATAACCCCAGTTGTGATCCTGGGCAGGAAGCATCGGAGTCCATAGAAGGAGAAAGCCCAAAATAGAAAATAATCTTGTCATGATTGCATTGATAGGGTTCGTAAAATGAGGGAAAACACGAAGTTACGACATGACTTTATGAATTCAAAGATTAATTAACCATAAGTATTATGTTAAATAGAAAAAGGCATCTACCAGAAAGAGTTGCGGCAGGAGCCAGCATAAACCCTTATTTCATTTACAAAGTTGTCACTAGCTCCGAAATAAGCCATTTTGCTAGTCATTTGCATAAACTCTTTACAAAAAAGCACAAATATCCAATTCTAGAAGACTTAAGTATATATTGTGTGTATAATTATGGGACAAACGGTTGATTCGAACTTTATTGTTGAGAGGTTAAAGCGCAGTGTGCCATTTAGCATCCCGATGCCTCGGGATAATAGTTGACAAACAAGGTTTGTGTGTAATGGCCGTAGAATGCTTTAACATAAAATCGTGACGTTCTATAACTGATGTCAATAGAACTTATTTTATGTTAAATACTAGCGTACACGCATTTTACTCCATTTGTCTTATAATGTTATTGCATTATGTTAAGATTGCTTCGGTAGAAACTATCAATTTCCATTTACTCGAAACTGATATATATAATCTATTTAAGACGGGTAGGGGATTAGGTCCTTTTAGGCAGGTATAGAACACTCTTTTTGCAGATGCATGGAGCAAAATGTGTGTGGGTCTTTAAGATTTAGTCATCATATTCAGACAATAAAATAAGATGTAAAAGTGACTTCGTATAGTTAATCAAAGTTATTTACAAAACAGTCGTATAAATCAGACATTCAGATATATATGAATATAGAAAATTCTAATTCTGTTAATATCTTTATTTACAGAATTCTGTAAAAAGTATTGCATTGGCCAATTATTGGTAATACATTTGTATAGAGTTTGTGAGATACAAAATTTGATATAAAAAGAGAAGCTGCAAGGTAAATGAACCAAGCAGCTTCTGAGTGGAAAGAGAGGAATCAGTCAGAGCTGCTAATGAAACAGTCTTCCTGAGGCTTACTTCAGTATATATTTGCTGTGGCCTCTCTTTCTACCAACCACATTACAAAGATATTTAAGGGTTGCTCTAAAGGCAACCTTTTCTTGTTTGTAGTTATTAACTTTCAATAATAGTTATTAACTTCTCGATGTAATACTCTGAGAAGCTGTTTATTAAACAGTTACGGGTTCATCGGTTATATGAAATACAAAATTAAATAGCAAATAATAAATACTCATATTTATTACTCATTTATTAACAATGTGCTGAAATTTATCTAGTTATAAATAAAATGGTATATGTTGTGGTAACATGTTTGGTAGAATTTCATAAATTGTGTTTTTATCTGCACAAGTTAGGTATCGATTTATTCAAGAATTAAAGTATCACAAACAAATGGAATATCTCAAAAAAGAATGCATCACAAAATGGCTGGGTATCGGAATAGTTAATTTATTATTTCTTTTGCCTTTAACCTCACAAGAGATTAAATTGGATAAAGCCCAAGAGTGTCTAAATCAATCTATTTTAGCTTATAAAAAATTGAAATATGAAGAATGCAGAATTTATGCATTAAAAGCACTTGAGTTCAATCCTAATCTCGGAGAGGCATACATTGTTGTTGGACAGGCTTATATTGCTTCGAAAGACCTTTGTTTCCCTAATGAATATGATATTAAATCTATAATGTTTTGTCTTGCAGTGGATAAATTTGAACTAGCTAAAAAAGTTGATAGTTCAATTACTGATCGTGCAAATGAATTAATAAGAGTTTACTCAAAATACTTTCCTTCAAGAGAAGAAATATGGAGCAACATTAGAAGTGGTGAGAAATATAAAATAGGTTGCTGGATAAATGAGGAAACCACAATTAGATTTTATGAGGACATTTATAAGTAATTTATCAAATTATCCCCTTGAATTATGAAACCTGATGATATTGTAACTTTAATATTTTCCGGAATTGTTGCTATTTCAACTGTCTTTTATGTCTTATTAACATGGAAATTAGCAAAGGAAACCCGATTGTCCAGGGAGTTTTTTCTTGAATCTAATATTGTAGCTTATTTGGAAACAACTGAAGCCCAAATTGGGCATGTTAGATTGATTATTAAGAATATTGGAAAAGGATTAGCTCGAAATGTTAAGTTTATGGTAACTAAGGATTTAGATTATGAAAATGCAATCTCGTTATCAAGTATAGACATCTTTAACGATGGAATTAACTTTTTTCCTCCTGAAGTGGAGTATAAGTATATTCTAATGTGTATATCAGATAGTAAAGAGAAGCAGAATGACAATATTATATTTAAAATATCATACTCAGATGATATTATTAAAAACCGGGAACAGTGGTTTACATTAAATATTAGAGAAATTAAAGATCAAGGAAAACTTACCCCTCCAGATACACATATTGGAATGATTGCTTACAGACTTGGCAAAATTGAAAAATTATTGGAAACTAGTTTTAAATCGCGAAATGTAGAACCTTGAATTTATGAGTAATACTGATATCTTGTACATATATAATCCTTACTTATTTTCAATTTTTGGTATCGTCATTGAAGTTATTGGTGCGGGTTATTTATCTATAGAGGCATTTGGAAGGGATAATCTAACTAATCTGGAATTAAAGTTTTCAAGATTTTCTAAATGGATTAAAGGAAGTAGAGGGTTATTAGTAAGCATAATTTTGATAATCTTGTCAATTCCTACCATTGGGATGTTTTTAGGTAATAAGACAATGATAGGATTAACAATACCAGTCTGTTTTTTTCTTGCTGCTTTCGGAATTCTTTTAGACTATCCTTTTTCTGTTAATAAATTGCAAGGAAACACTAAAATTGGTCCTAAAGGATTTCTATTGTTACTAATAGGAAACATACTTCAATTGATCAAAATAATAATTGATATACCCAATTAGATTGTCGCAATAATTATGTTAAACACACAAATTGGGAAGACCCATCGTGCGCTGGCCCGAAAGAAATGCGGGCCTAGAGACTGCGTGAATTGGAAATTGCTAGAAAAAACCAAAAGATGCTTGTCATTCTGCTTTTGTGTTTTTTCAGAAATTTACAAGAGCGGGCTGAAGCATATTTCTTTCTTGATTTTTTGTTTCTTTTGCATCAAGGCAAAAGAAGAAGAACAACTACAACTTAAGCAAGTGTATTGCAAACTGAGCGCCTTTAGAAGCGAATTTGCAAATACTGTTGCGCTTTGAAACTCAAATATTCAATTCTCAGACAACTTAAATTAATGCTGTTAAAAGTGCGTTGGCCATTATCTAGTAATATTTGTTGTGCGGCTGACGTTGCGGCTGAGTCCCGATTTAGTTTTGTAAGTTTTTTAATAGAAAAAACAACAAAAACTTTCATCGGGAAGCGTTGGCCGTGCGGCAATTTAAAATAATGCTAATTATGGGACAAACGGTTGGAAGTAACTTTTAAGTTGGAATGTTATAGCGTTGTGCGCTATTTAGCATAATATTATTATAGTTGACAAAGAGGAATTCGTGTATAGGCCGCAAATTGTTTTAACATAAAATCTATAGTTATTAGACTAAAGCCATAATAACCGATTTTATGCTAACCAGCAAGCTGGCCACAATTTGCTAGCGTTTGTCCTATAATTTATATTATGTTAAATAAAGTAAATGAAAAGAAAGGGACACTTTATCTGGTATCCCTCTCCTAAAATGATATCCTTATTCTAGCTTAGCTTTTACTGCTTCGTATTCTTCATCCATTTTTAATCGATAATAAATCGATTTTAAGGTTTCCAAAACGCTGGTGTCTTCTGGTTTAAGCTCATGGCATTTTTTCATAGGTGCAATGGCTTTTTTCAATTCTTCGTCTCCTCTCTCTAAAAGTGATTTGTATTCACTATCAGGAGCATCATTGGCCTTTTCATAGAATGTTTGAGCATGATTGTAATGTACAACCCCCATATTATAGTGAGCATTGTAATATTCAGGATCTACTTCTATACACCGCGCATAAGTTTCTACAGCCTTTTCAACATCTCCCTGTTTGTCGTAAAGTGTTCCTTCGGCAAAAATTAAAGAAACGTTACTGGGATCTTTCTCCTGGGCAATAGTAATATACCCCAGTGCTTCATCAGCTTTACCAGTTAAAAGGTAATAGTTAATTAATTCAGCAACAATGTCTGAATTATCAGGAAAACGATCGAATCCATTTGTTAACAGGTCAACTCCTTTTGCAGTATCGCCTGCAACGAAATATTTATTTTTAAGGAAAATATAAAGCGAAGGCTCTGGATAATTGTACGATAAAGCTTTTTCGTAGTACTTGATGCTTTCTTCATCGAGTCCAGCGCGTGAAGCTGCCATACCGGTATTAAAAATAACTGTGGTATCGACAATGCCGCCCATTACAGGAAGCTCACCAATTAATACAGACGATTCAAAGTTTTTGAAAGATTCAGTAAAATCATCTTTTAAGAAAGCCTCAATAGCCTCTCTCTCAAATAGTTCTGCCAAGCGTGAATATGTTGGGTTAATCTTTTTTTCCAACTTTTTATCAGTATCCAGTTCAACGGCCTTATCAAGTGCTTCCCTGGCTAAAGGCAATGGATTATCATGAAGCGGCTTTGTTTCTTCCCATGAATCGACTAATCCATTGTGATACTTGATATTCACACGATCGTAAACATGTACTTCGTACATTTTCCCATCCTCTTCAACAGTCTGTTTTTCGTTAGGTGTGCCAAACTGAAATTCCATCATGATTTTTTGTGCACCTTGTTGTAAATGCTTTAGATTTACTTCATAAGCATCCATCATGGTTTCAGCCCGCGATAGCCAATACTTCGCTTTGGCATTTTTCTTGGGATTCTCAAGGTCGTTTTCACTCTTTTTAAGCTTATTCTCGATTACCGGATAGGTAGATGCGGCCGAAGTTGCCCCCTCTTGTGCTTTAACACCGGTAAAACCTGCAATTAAAAATAAAGCGATTAAAGTTCTTAACTTGTTCATTTGTTATAGTTTTTAATTTCGTTTTAATTACATGCAAAAAATTTGCCACACCGTGCAAGGTATGGCAAATTTAATAAATTGCAAAAAATAAAATTCATATATTTTATTCAGAATATCCTATTATTCGTCGCGTTCCTCCAGAGTTGTATCGGTTTCTAATTCATTTCCCGGAAGCTCTTCTCCAGGAATTTCTTCCACTTCTTCTTCACTCTTGGCAACTCCGGCTACTGCAGCGATGGAATCGTCGTTGCGCAGGTTAATAAGCTTAACTCCCTGGGTAGCCCTACCTGCAATACGAATGGTTTCTACAGCAAGTCGTATGGTGATACCTGATTTGTTAATAATCATTAAATCAGAATCTTCAGCTACTGCTTTAATTGATATCAGCGAACCAGTTTTCTCTGTAATATTGATGGTTTTTACGCCTTTGCCACCACGATTGGTTATGCGGTAATCATCAATTTTTGTTCGCTTCCCATATCCTTTTTCCGATACAACCAATATTGTCGTATCATCATTGCTTGCATCGACGGTAACCATGCCAATCACTTCGTCACCCGGGGCCGAAAACTTAATACCCCGAACACCAAGAGCCGTGCGGCCCACAGTGCGCACTGTTTGCTCATTAAAGCGGATAGCTTTACCCGATTTAACGGCCAGTATAATTTCGTTGTTGCCATTTGTTAACCTTGCCTGCAGCAAACTATCACCTTCTCTGAAATTAATGGCAATAATGCCATTAGCTCGCGGACGAGAATATGCTTCTAAGGTTGTTTTCTTAATTAAACCCTCTTTTGTGGCAAGAACAATAAAGTTATTGTTAAGATATTCATTATCAGTAAAGTTCTTAACCTTAATAAAAGCTTTAACTTTATCGTCAGGCTCAATATTAATTAGGTTCTGAATTGCTCTACCCTTTGAAGTTTTAGTTCCTTCAGGTATCTCATATACTCTGAGCCAGAAACACTTACCTTTTTCGGTAAAGAATAATAAGGTATTGTGCATGGTGGCATGGAACATATGCTCTAAGAAATCTTCTTCACGGGTATCGGAACCTTTAGAACCCACACCTCCCCTGTTCTGTGTTCTAAACTCATGCAAATTAGTACGCTTAACATACCCCATATGAGATATTGTTATAAGCATATCTTCGTCGGCATAGAAATCCTCAGGGTTGAATTCTCCGGCATCCGGAACGATATCGGTACGGCGTTCATCTCCATATTTCTCTTCAACCTCAACCAGCTCGTCCTTGATGATATTCATACGCATGTCTTCATTCTCAAGGATTTCTTTTAAATGCGCAATAAGCTTTGTAAGTTCTTCGTATTCAGCACGTAACTTATCTTGTTCAAGTCCCGTTAGCTGTCGTAGCCGCATTTCAACTATTGCTCGCGATTGCAATTCTGACAACTCAAATCGTTCAATGAGCTTTTCACGGGCTTCATCCGGACTAGCCGATCCGCGGATAATTTTAATGACCTCGTCGATATTATCGCTTGCAATTATCAGACCTTCAAGAATGTGCTGGCGATCCTCGGCCTTCTTTAGGTCGAATTGTGTACGGCGAATAACAACTTCATGTCTGTGATCGACAAAGTGTCGGATAAGGTCCTTCAGAGTCAATACACGTGGTCTTCCCTTTACAAGGGCAATATTGTTTACACTAAAGCTTGTTTGAAGCTGTGAGTATTTGTATAATTTGTTTAACACTACAGATGCCTGGGCATCCTTCTTTAAGATAATTACAATACGCAATCCTGTTCGGTCCGATTCATCGTTGATGTA
>DNTK01000337.1 GCA_003508755.1 Bacteroidales bacterium
TTATTTTTATAAAAAATATTGATAATGTGGTTCCGGAAAAACGACTGGACAGCACCATACTGATGAAAAAA
The DNA here is from genome assembly GCA_003508755.1 of Bacteroidales bacterium. GTDB lineage: Bacteria > Bacteroidota > Bacteroidia > Bacteroidales > UBA10428 > UBA10428. Next base: position 72 of record DNTK01000337.1, read on the forward strand.
GCTATTGCCGGGGTATTACTCGAAACCCAAAAAGATATTTTTAGGTTCTGCAGGCAGCTAGAAGATGATCCCAATGAAAACATAGTAGCAGAAGCCCTTGAGTTCCTGGAAGGCACGCTTTGCCTTACTTTACCAGATATACACCGAAACAATCCACAAATGATTTTATCCCTTCTAAACAGACCATTACGGGTTTGTGGAATGGTTAAGAATGAAGGAGAACCGGGAGGAGGGCCATTCCTTGTAATCAATCACGAAGGCAGTGTTTCTCCGCAAGTTGTAGAGTCTTCGCAAGTAGACTCCAAAAACAGTGACCAGATGCAAATTCTTCAGGGTGCTACTCATTTTAATCCGGTTGATTTAGTTTGCGCGGTTAAGGACTACAAGGGAAATAAATTCGATCTTACAAGTTTTGTAGACGAAAAAACATGTTTTATTTCAAAGAAGTCAAAAAACGGTAAAGATTTAAAAGCACTTGAACTTCCCGGTCTGTGGAATGGTGCTATGGCCCATTGGAATACGATTTTTGTTGAAGTACCAATAAACACTTTTAACCCGGTAAAAACCGTAAACGATTTATTACGCGAGTCGCATCAATAGTGTTTTTTTTTCATTCTTTTGTTAATAAACTGGTTTGCTTACGGGTAAATTGTTATTAGGAAGTATTTATATTTAAATAGGTAAATTTTTTTTAGCCCTTAGTTAATTAGAAATTAGGTAATAAATATTAAACGTAAATCTAACACTATGAAAAAACCTTGGTTAACCTTGCTTTTGCTTGTGTTGCTATTACCCTTGTCGCAGGCGCAAGATGATAAGTTTAAGGCATTGTTTATGTATAATTTTACAAAGTATCTCGAGTGGCCTTCCGCAAAGCAAAAGGGCAATTTTGTTATTGGTGTATATGGTGGATCGCCGATTATAAATGAGTTAAACATTATTGCCCAAAAAAGAAAAGTAGGAGCACAGCAGATTGTGGTCCGAAAGATCTCTGATGCCTCACAGTTTAAGGATTGCCATATAGTTTATGTTCCGGAAAGTCGATCGTCTCGAATCGATGAAGTAATGCAGAATTGCTCTGGAAAGGGGGTTGTCCTTATTACGGACATGCCTGGAATGGCAAAAACACACTCGGGTATTAATTATATTAAAATAGATGGGAAACAAAACTTTGAGATTAATAAGAAACATCTTGAACAACAAGAAATTAAAATTAACTCCGCCTTGCTTTCTCTGGGTATTGCTGTTGAATAAACTAATTTAATTATGAAAAAAATTCTATATATTTTATTGATATCAGTATTTACAACAACGTTATTTGCACAGGATGAACCTAAGATCGATGTTTCGCAAATGACGAAAGAAGAAGTACTTGAACTAACTTATGATGAGCTGCTTGAGATGCCATTCGAGGATGTTCTTAAGCTTGCAGATATTGTAGGTGTATCGCTCGAGGAGCTATATGAAATGCTCCTGAATAAGGATGTGGTTTCTGCTTCGAAAAAGGTTGAAAGCAGCTTTGAAGCGCCTTTATCCACATCCGTTATCTCGCACGATGAAATCATGGCTTCTGGTGCACGCTCGGTAGAGGAAGCCCTGCGATTGGTGCCAGGTTTAATTGTTCGTGAGAAAACTAACGGAAACTTTGATGTGCATATTCGGGGTAATGATAATTTACCGCCACACCATATGTTGTTATATTCCGAGAACTCCATTACCCTGGTTATGATCGACGGACGACCTGTTTATAACTATGTTCATGGTGGTACTTTTTGGGAAACACTCCCTATTGGAATAACAGATATTGATCGTATTGAGGTAGTTCGGGGTCCTTCTAGTGCGCTTTACGGTCCAAATGCCGTTTCCGGCGTAGTAAACATTATAACCAAGGAATATAAAAGCAAAGAGCTTAAAGTTGATGCGGATATTCAGGCGGGTTCTCAGGGAACAGTTATTTCAAGCTTTGGAGTAGGAAAAGGTATTTCAGATAAACTGGCTGTGCGTGTTACTGCAAATGTAGAAACTATGGACAGAAATACCGACAAACTCTATGTGCATAGCTACAATGGCAGAGAGTGGGGATTACTTTCGAAAAATGAACTAGATACCTTACGTCAGTTTAGCGCAAATGAGGGGCAATGGTTTAATGTTTTTGACCCCAGTGATGATGTGGATGAAATGTATCCTAATCCTCAGCGAGCTCGCCAACGCCTGGGTGGAAATGCATACCTATTCTACGACTATAACGACGATATCCATTTTTCACTAAAAGGTGGTATTCAAGGTTCCGAGGTACTTTCGACCACAATGGGTGATAACCCGACAGCGCATGCCGGCAGGGTATCAAATACCGGATATGGAGATTTTATTGCCAAAGTTCATGGACTGAACCTGCAGGCAAATGTGCTCAGAGGCTGGCAGGATATTGTTCGCCAGGACACGGGTTTTAAAGTAGATATTTATAACATAAATGTAAATGCCGAATACGACATACATATTGACAACTTAAATATTCGTCCCGGAATCTCCTACCAGCAGGCGAAATATAACGATATGAATTATTTAAAGTATGTAGGACAAGGCTTTTTAAATGGCGAGCAACAATTTAATTCAACGGCACTTAGCCTTCGTTTAGATTATAAATTGCTTGAAAACATACGTCTTATCGGTGCAGTAAGAGCCGAAAAATACAATACCCATGATGATCCATATATTTCCTATCAATTGATAGCTTCATACAACCTGAATGATAAGCATAACTTTAGAATTGTGAGTTCGCAAGCAAATCGTGGACCATTCCTGGTTGATTCTTATGCCGATTATCTATGGAACAGGGAGGGCAGACCCTTGCCTGGTCATATCCGTTTCAATGGTCAGACAAACCTTGACCTGCTTACCAGTAATATGTTTGAGTTGGGATACCGCGTGAAGCCAACCAAAAATATACAGGCAGATTTTGAACTATTTTACAATATAACTAAAGATTATGGAGCACTCTATCCAGATTCTGTGAGTTTAATTGGTTACCAGGGTAGTCCAAGACCCTATGTAAATATGACGTATCAAAACATTGAGATGGAATCGAACCAATTGGGTATCACAGGAAACATAAGCTGGGTGGCAAATAAAAACATTCTTTTAAAAGTTTTCGGCACTTACCAGGTTACAAACACGAAGAATGTAATTCCATTTTCTCCTGATGATGCTATTAACGAGATGCTAACCAAGGCATTTGTTGCAAACCAGATAAATCCTGCTGTTACTTCTTATGTTATTTTCCCGGAAGACCGGGTCGATGAAGAAGAAAATATTGCTACACCAAGCTTCTATGGAGGTTTTATAATGGATATGAAATTTATTAACGAAAAGCTAAATGTGACGCCTAATTTATATATGTATTCATCTCAAACCTTCAGGAGTAAATACAGTGAGAAAGAACTAGCCTCAAAAGCAATCCTTAATGTTAAGGTATCGTATAAATTACTAGAAGATAAAATGTCGGTATATGCAAATGCCAAAAACCTGTTAGGTAAAAAACGGGAGTTTGCCTATATGGATGAAATAGGTCCAATGCTTTTATTTGGCGTGAATTTTAATTTATAATCTATTAAAACGTATTGTTATGAAAAATTTCAGAATCATTCCTTTAGTGCTAGTTGCAATGGCAATAACTTTTTCAATGTGTAGTAAAGATGATGAAGTTACACCGAATAATCCCGAAGCACAACCTTATGAAGGTTCTTGGGAAACTGCAGAATTTCAAAATCTGGTGGGTGGCAGTGTTGTTATGCAGAAAATGGATTTCGACTTCACTGATACTACCTTCATAACCCAGGTATTTACTATAGTTTCAGATGTAGAAGCGCCTTCGCTGGGTGTCAAAGGGGATGTAACACCAAAGACAGAAAACAATATTCATATCAGCATTACCGATCTTGGATTACCAAACCAAAGTGGTAATTACGATTGGAAAAATCGTGTAAACGATGCAGTTGAATACCAACAAATTTATCAGGGATTTGTGGCTGCTTTTATGCCTGAAGATTTTGATGCAATGCATGAAATTGAGGGAGATCTTTTTGATCTTGTAATTCCGGTGGCCCAAGATACAATC
>DNTK01000249.1 GCA_003508755.1 Bacteroidales bacterium
GAGCTTTTTATCATTTCCTGGATAATGAAGATGTTCAACTGATTGGAGCTGAAGCTGCAGGACTGGGAATTGCCAAAGCAGAAGAAACAGCTGCCACACTGGCTATTGGCACTCCGGGTGTGTTACACAGTGCCCGTACCATGCTCATGCAAACCGAAGACGGCCAGATTATTGAGCCTTACTCTATTTCGGCAGGATTGGATTATCCGGGTATAGGACCCTTGCATTCGCACCTTTTCAAAACAGGCAGGGGAAAATACATGTATGTAACCGACAAGGAAGCCCTCGATGCAGCTTTTAAAATGACAAAACTTGAGGGAATTATTCCTGCCCTGGAATCGGCACATGCTTTTGCCCTGCTTGAGAAAATGAAATTTAAAAAAGATGATATTGTTGTGATGAATCTCTCGGGAAGAGGCGATAAAGATATGCAAACGTATATTGATGTTATGAACAAATCCTAAAGTCCTTTAGCTCAATTAAAAAATATTATGAACCGACTCGATAAATTATTCCAGAATAAAAAAGAAAACATACTTTCAATCTATTTTTCGGCGGGACACCCGAAACTGAACGATACTGCAACAATAATTGAAACACTGGATAAATCTGGTGCCGATATAGTTGAAGTAGGAATGCCTTTTTCGGATCCGGTGGCCGATGGACCGGTTATTCAGCAAAGCAGCCTAAAAGCATTGCACAATGGTATGCATGTTAAACTATTGTTTGAGCAATTAGCTTCGATACGGCAAAAAACGCAAATACCCATTGTACTCATGGGGTACTTAAATCCGGTTTTACAATATGGTATAAAAGAATTCTGTGAAAAATCTAATGAAATAGGCATTGATGGACTAATCTTACCCGATTTACCACCCGATCTTTATCTTGATGAATATAAATTGCTCTTTGAGCAAAACAATCTGGCCAATGTACTTTTGGTTCCTCCTCAAACTTCCGATGCCCGTATTAAAGAATTGGATTCGATAACAAACGGGTTCTTATACATCGTTGCTGCATCTTCCACTACCGGCGCAAAGAAGGGATTCGAAGAATACCAAATTGAATATTTTAACAGGCTTCAAAAGCTGCAATTACTATCCCCTACCCTAATCGGCTTTGGAATTTCTTCGAACCAAAGTTTTAAAGAAGCCTGTAAATATGCCAATGGAGCCATTATTGGGAGTGCTTTTATTAAAGCACTTGAAGGTAATGGCAAGCTTGAAAGCAAGATCGAAGGTTTTGTTAAAGATATTTTGGGTAACTGATTTTAGTTTTATGCAAACGTTTGCGGTTATTTTTTACAGAAAAAGTCATTTTTAAAAGTCACTTTTAGATTGCTTGTTGAATAAATGAACAGAGGTCAGCAAGCAATACATTTTTCTTCGCCAGAGATGCGCGTTAAAGGTTTTTACAATAAACTTTGAGGGCCGCCTTCCAAAAACCGGAAGGCGGTTTTTTTGTGCCTATGGATTTGGCATATCCTTTCATGGTAAGGATTTAATGCTCAGAACTATAATTGTATTTCTTATTTGGAATTTATTTTGAATATTTACATCGTAATTGCTCACAGTCTTCTGCTGATAAGCCTTCTGGGAAAACAACTTATTTGAACGGTATTTAAACTTAATTAAAAGGCGTAAGTTTCTGTTTATTATTACATTAGAAACTAGCTGGATGATTATTTCGATATTTACAGTAAATAGTTAACTTATATCAAATTTAATGTGCCGTCTGTCAAATAATTAACCATGTTTTCAATGATTTGTAAGAAATTAACATCGACGGAGTTTCCCGAAAATCCGATGAAGAGTAGGGGGTGAAAGCTGAAAAACCTAAGAGTAAGTATAAACAAACCTTTACACTATGAAAATAACATTACACTATTTGAAAGCAATTGCAATTCTCTTATTATTTATTGGAATTTATTCGTGTGAACAATCTAAAGATGAACCAAAACCAACAACCCCTGAAAATCTGGCAGCAAGTGACGAATATGCGCTTAAAATTGTAGTGTCGTGGGACGATGCTGAAAATGCAGAAAGTTTTGATGTTTACAGGGCGGTATATGATTTCTTTGCAGATCCTGCGGACTTAAGCTTCTCTTTAGTTGGTAATACTGAAAATACTACTTATGAAGACCTGTCGGTTGAGTCAAGTGCATCGTATTATTATAAAATTAAAGCCGTGAATGGTTCAGGCGAAAGTGAGTTCTCAGATGCAGTAGTGGGTTATACAATTACCTTAACTGCCGATGAGGCCTTTACTGCTTTGGCCGAATATACCGGTGGTGTGCGTTATGATGCTGGTTCAGCTTCAGAAGTACCTGATATAATTAATACGGTAATCGATGAACAAGCCAGCTCAAATACAGATTTAGTATTTCTGATAGATAATACCGCCAGCATGTCCGACGACATAAGTGAAGTAAAATCAAGCTTAACAACCATTATCAATAACCTGCCCGGCGGAACCAAACTGGCCATGGCTGTTTACAACGATGCAAACGAAGATCCAACCGGATGGTACAGTTGGTTTGATCTTACTACTGATTATACAC
>DNTK01000068.1 GCA_003508755.1 Bacteroidales bacterium
ATTGCTGGCTTGGTCAGAAAAGGATGTATGGAAATACATCAAAGAAAAAGATGTTCCATACAACGAGCTTCATGACAAAGGTTTTCCGAGTATTGGATGTCAGCCATGCACACGTGCCATAAAAAAGGGAGAAGATGTGCGTGCCGGTCGTTGGTGGTGGGAACAACCCGAGCAAAAAGAATGTGGCCTGCATATCAAGGATTAGCCATTCTGCTAAAAGAAGGCATACGATTTAAATATTATGCCTTTTTTACATTTGTCTATTAATTTATAACACCCGAACCAATCATTTCATCCCCATCGTACCAGGCGGCAAATTGTCCCGGAGTTATTCCTCTTTGCGCTTGCTCAAACAGAATATATAACCCGTCGGTAATCCTGTGGAGTGATGCTTTTTGTAGGGGCTGCCGGTATCGAATACGCACAAAATAGGGGCGTATCTCTCCATTTTTCATTTTCAGGTCTGGCCTGATCCAATGTATCTCATTTGAAGGAATAAATAAGCCATACCGGTTTAGGCCTTTGTGGTCGTGTCCCTGACCAACATATACAGTATTGGTGTTGATGTTGGTAGAAAGAACAAAGAGTGGTTCTTTTCTACCTCCGATGTTTAATCCTTTACGTTGGCCAATGGTAAAAAAATGTGCTCCATTGTGCGTACCTGCCATTATTCCCATGTCCTCAGAATAGTCTACTTTCTTTGCAAATGATTTTAACTGCTCATCTGTATAGACATGTTCAATTATTGGTTTAAGATGTTCAGGGTTATCTGGAGAGTCTTTTGCGATTTCAATTGTGTTACCCTTTTTTACCGATAGCTTTTGCTGCAAAAAAGTGGGGAGATCTACTTTTCCAACAAAACAGATTCCTTGGCTATCCTTCTTTTCGGCGGTGGCCAGTTGCAACTCCGTTGCAATTTTTCTGATTTCGGATTTATATAAATGGCCAATCGGGAAGAGCGCTTTTTTTAACTGTTCCTGGTTAACCTGGCATAAAAAATAACTTTGCTCTTTTGATGGATCAGTACCAGTCAGAATACGATGTATTTCTTTTCCATCTTTCACAATGGTTTCTTTTCTGCAATAATGTCCTGTTGCTACGTAATCGGCTCCCAGTTCTTCTGCGGCCTTAACAAAAAGATCGAACTTAACTTCCCGGTTGCACAGTACATCCGGATTAGGGGTGCGTCCGTGTTGATATTCATCAAACATATAATCTACCACACGTTTGCGGTATTGCTCACTAAAGTCGATTTGTTCAAACTGAATACCGAGTTTTCTGGCTACCAGCTGAGCAAAAATCAGGTCATCATCCCAGGGGCAATCGCCGGAGAGCGTGCCGGTTGTATCATGCCAGTTAATCATAAACATGCCAATTACCTCGTGCCCTTGCTTTTTAAGCAGATAAGCCGCAACACTAGAATCAACACCTCCTGATAAACCAACTACAACCCTGGCCATTTATTTGAATTAAGTAAAGCATTTCGATAAACGACTTGAGCCTGAAGATTATTATAGATTCAACAGTCGTTTATCAATATTTGGTATTATTATTGAGCTCTTCTGATTAAATCCACCATTTTTATGGCGGTAATTGCCGCCTCGTCGCCTTTGTTGCCATGTTTACCACCTGCACGGTCCAGCGCCTGTTGTTGATTTTCGGTGGTTAGTACACCAAAAATAAATGGGATATCGTAATCGAGATTAAGCTGGGTAACACCTTGTGTGACGCCATTGCAAATAAAATCGAAGTGGCGTGTCTCACCTTGTATTACACATCCTATGGTAATAATTGCATCAAAATAACGGGTTTGGGCGAGTGCTTTTGCGCCGGACGTCAGTTCAAATGTACCTGGAACAAACTCAATAACTATATTCTCTTCGCTTGCCCCATGCTTAATGAGCGTATTTATAGCACCATCGCGCAAAGCAAAGGTTACCTCCTCGTTCCATTCGGCAACAACAACTCCAAATTTCATCCCTTTGGCTGATGGAACCTTCGAAGGATCGTATTCCGATAAATTTTTTAGTGCAGTGGCCATACTTTATTTTGTTATAAAAGTGAATGAATGAAATACCTGTTGCAAAGATAGCTTACAATTTATTAATTGGAAGTTGTTGCAGCTACAGAATAAAAAAGTACCAACATCATTACAATGCTGATACTTTTTATTGCGTGTGTGTGAGACTTATTGTTTCAGCCTGGCAGCTGAAATATATTTTTCAATTTCTCTTGCTTCGTCCGAATCAGGATATTCACTTTTTATGGTTTCATAAGCCGCTAAAGCTTTTTTATATTCACCCAGTTCCTCATAGACAATTCCGGCTTTCTTAAGGTATATGGCTGATGTAAGCTCGTTGCTGTTTTTTGCGGCAGCTTTCTCGTAATACGAAACTCCTTTTTCATATTCCTCGAGCTCAACATATGCATCTCCAATAGCTCCCAGTGCAACAGTAGAAACAAGCCGGTCGTTGGCATCAAACTCTTTTAAATAATCAATGGCTTCCTCAAATTCGCCCAAACGCAGATATGCGATTCCTGCATAATAGTTTGCCAGGTTAGCTGATTTTGTTGGACCGAACTCATCAATAATATCTAACATGCCATAGAACGAACCATCCCCTTCAAGGGCAAGATACAATGAATCTTGCTCGAAGTAGCGCTCGGCCATAAACATTTGACCCTGGGCTTCAGCTTCCATAGGTGCTAAATAGAATCGTTGGTAACTTAAAAATCCACCAACAACAATAGCAATGGCTAGAATAATTATTGTTAAGCTTTTTCTGTTATCCTCGATATATTGTTCGGTTTTCGATAATGCACTTTCAACCGCTTCAAAGCTGTCGGGAGTTTCTTGTTTTTTATTTTTACTCATCGGGTAATTTATTTATCCTCTTTTTAACGGTTGCAAATGTATATTATTTAGCATAATTCGCAAAAATATTTAATGATAACTGTGTTACTTATTCCAAAGAGTTTTTGAGTTGTAATGTCAATGGTTATTTTTGAGGTATCAATTCAGGTAGCATGCATATTAAGAAACTGTCACTTGTAAATTTTAAAAACTACTCCGAGTTATCGGTCGACTTGCATAATAAGGTCAATTGCTTTGTTGGAAATAACGGTGTGGGAAAGACCAATCTGCTCGATGCGGTTTACTATTTGTGCATGTGCAAAAGTTACTTTCAGGTTTCGGATCAGTATTCGATCCGTCAAAACCAGGAATTTATGGTGTTACAGGGAACCTTTCATTTAAATAATCAGCAGGATGAATTGTATTGCGGACTGAAAGTTGGTAAGCGCAAGCAGTTCAGAAAAAACAAAAAGGAATACCAACGCCTGTCGGATCATATTGGACGGTATCCGGTAGTAATGGTATCTCCATCCGATTCGGCACTCATCATCGAAGGGAGCGAAGAAAGAAGAAAATACATGAATGCGGTCATATCGCAATTTGATCGAAACTACCTCGAAGAAACGATTAAATATAACAAGGTATTAACCCAACGCAATAAGTATCTGAAAGAACTTGGAGGCAGAACATCAGGTAATGACCTCTTGGAAATATATAACAATCAACTAATACCCCTGGCAGAAAATATCCATAAAACACGAACCAGGTTTGTGGACGAGCTAACTAAAGTTTTTCAAAATTATTATTCGCTGATCTCCCAGGAAAAAGAACAGGTAAGTCTTGAATATGCTTCGCAACTGAATGATAATAAATACGGCGATTTGCTCAGAAAATTTTATCAGAAGGATCTGGCGGCACAATATACATGCATGGGCATTCATAAAGATGAATTAATTCTAAAAATGAATGACTTACCTATTAAGAAAATTGGATCGCAGGGCCAGCAGAAGACTTTTCTGGTGGCATTAAAACTGGCACAATTCGATTTCTTAAAAACTGTAAAAGAAATAAAACCAATACTGCTACTTGACGATATATTTGATAAATTTGATGTGGACAGAGTTGCTCAGATATTAGAATTGGTTGCTGATGAATCATTCGGACAGATATTTATTACTCATACCAATGAGGAGCGAATGCGAAAACTGCTGAGTAATTTCCATGGCTCCCATAAATTATTTAAAGTTGATTCAGGACAGGTAACATCGCTTAAACCATGAGAAAAAACAATACCCAGGAAATAAAAGGGGTAATTCGTGAATACATCGAAGCTTTAGGCCATCAACGTAAGCTTAAAGAGGTAAATATTATTTCTTCATGGGAAGAGGTAATGGGTAAAATGATAGCGCGCCACACCACGAAAATCTATATCCGAAAAAAGGTGTTATATGTTTACCTTGATTCGCCTGTTCTGCGCAACGAGCTACTTATGCGCCGGGAACAGATGCAAGCACATCTGAACGATTATGCAGGTTCAGAAGTGGTGGAAAAGATTATTTTAAAGTAAGGATAACTGAGGAAAATTACACAAGTGCTGCAATTAAACACTGTTTTTGTTCTTGTGCGCTTTTGCTCTTTTATGCTATCATTAGAAATGTACAGGATCAAAATTTGAAAAACGTTCGCTTTTTGAGAAAAAGAAATCGCACTCAATTTCAGCATTTGCATCACTGTCGGAGCCATGAACGGCATTGCGCTCCATAGATTCGGCAAACATGCGGCGAATGGTTCCTGGTTGTGCTTTATTTGGGTCGGTATGTCCTATAAGCTTTCTGTATTCTTTCACCGCATCTTTTTTTTCAAGTATGGCCACTACAACAGGTCCAGAAGTCATGAAACTTATCAGGCTTTCATAAAAAGGTTTTTCTTTATGAACAGCATAAAAGTTCTTTGCCTGAGTTAAATTTAAACGCAACAAGCGCATGGCTGCAATATGAAAACCGGCTTCGTTAATTCGAGCAAGAATAGGGCCTATGTATTCATTTGTTACTGCCCCTGGTTTAATAATTGTAAGTGTTTTTGATCCTGCCATAGTAGCTTAATTTTTATTGTTACAGTGAATATATAAAAATATTTCAATTACGCTCTTTATGCAGATATAATTATATTTGACAATTAATCAGCACGAAATAGGAATATTGAAACTTTCAAATAATTTTTCAACACAAAAAATTCGAGAATTACTTTCTCAGAAACACCAAAATATTGTAATTGTTTCGCACCGGAATCCCGATGGCGATGCAATGGGTTCCTCGCTGGCATTGTATCAGTTTTTAAAATCTATGGGACATTTTCCAAAAGTTGTTGTCCCCAACTTTTTTGCAGGATTCTTACGCTGGATGCCCGGGTCGTCGGATGTGATGGTGTACGATTGGATTCCTGATAAATGCAACGAGGTGTTTAAGAATTCCAGCATTCTTTTTGCTGTAGATTTTAACGATTTGTCCCGGATAAGAGAATTTCACGAACATTTAATGCCAGTTGACTCTTATAAAGTATTGATTGATCATCATCCAAGTCCGGGAGATTTTGCTGATTTAACTATTTCCGATACAGGAGTCAGTTCAACCTGTGAACTGGTATATCTTTTCTTAAAAAGCCTTGGTCATGATGAATTGATATACAAAGAGGTTGCTGAATGCATATACACCGGTATCATGACCGATACCGGGTGCTTTAGTTTTAATTCTTCAAATCGTCAAACTTTTGATGTGGTAGCTGATTTGCTGGATATTGGAATTGATAAGGATAGCATATATGATCGGGTGTATGATAATTATTCGTATGATCGAATGAAACTCCTCGGACATTGCCTGCAGGAAAAAATGGTATATTTACCAGAATACAAAACAGCCTTCCTGAGTCTTAGCAGCGAGGATATGAAAAAGTATAACTTTAAGGTGGGCGATTCTGAAGGATTTGTTAATGTACCACTATCTATTAAAGGTGTTATTTTTTCTGCGCTGTTTACAGAAAAGGAGGATGTTGTGAAGGTTTCGCTTCGCTCGAAAGGTAATTTTGCTGTGAACAACATAGCTAGTAAATACTTTAATGGTGGGGGACATATAAATGCTTCAGGGGGTGAGTCGACGGCTAGCCTCGAGAAAACTATTAAGACATTTATAGAATTATTACCTATCTATAAAACAGCTTTAGAAAATGCAGAATAAAACAGCCATACTACTTTGCATTTTATTTGCATTGCTCTTGCTGGGATGCAAGAATAAGCCAACACAAACAACCTCCAATCCCAGTCAGGCAGAAACAAAGGAGCAGCTGATTCAAGCCAACCGACTAATGGTAAAAAAAGATAAACAACGGATTCTTGGCCACATTAAACGTAAAAACTGGGACATGACCGAAACAGAAACAGGTTTGTGGTATCAAATATTGGAAGAGGGGAATGGAGATAAGGCTAAAACTGGAAGCTTGGTTACACTGGAATATACGCTTGGTCTATTGGATGGTACAGTATGCTATACATCCAAGGAAAAAGGACCTAAAACCTTTGAGATTGGTCGGGGAGGCGTAGAAAGTGGTTTGGAACAAGGCGTTCTGCTTTGCTCAGAGGGGTCAAAGGTCAGGTTGATATTGCCTCCACATTTGGGGTATGGATTACCTGGCGATGGAGACTGCATTCCGGCCAGGGCCATTCTTGTTTATGAAATAGAGGTTAAAACATTGAAAAAATAAAATAAATGAGAAAAGTTCTTGTCTTTTTTTTAGCAGTTATTGTTGTTTCCTCGTGCAAGGAGCAATCTCCGTTTGAAGGTTATTCAAAATCAAAAAAAGGATTTTATTATCAATTACAAACCATCGGGGAGTCCAATAAGAAAATTAGGGAAGGTGACTATATTACAGCCGATATCCAATATTCGACCATTGACGATTCGGTATTTTTCTCAGGCAGAAGAAAACTTAAACTGGAAAAGCCTGTTTATTCCGGGGCTATCGAAGATTGTTTTATGAGCATGCGGCATGATGAAAGTGCCTCCTTTATTCTCCAGGCCGAGCCCTTTTTTATTCAGACCCTGCAATCCGATTTGCCAAGTTTCTTTGAAGCAGACGATTATTTTAAGGTTAAAATCACCCTGATAGAAGTACAATCTGAAGAAGATTATTTTAAAGAGAAACAAGCATTTCTGCATTGGACTGAGGATTTTGGTGACTATGAGAAAGTTGTATTGCAACAGTTTATTAAAGA
>DNTK01000161.1 GCA_003508755.1 Bacteroidales bacterium
ATGTGGATTACCGTTTGGCAAAATGTTGCAACCCAATTATGGGTGATAATATTTTTGGTTTTGTTACGATAAACGAGGGAATAAAAATACATCGGTCGAATTGCCCAAATGCAGTTCAGTTAATTGGAAAATATGGTTATCGTATTGTAAATGCCAAATGGTCGAGGAGAGGACCCGATTCTGTTTTTCCTGTTAATATTCGTGTTAATGGAGAGGATCAAAGTGGCATATTACAGAGCATTTCGGAAGTATTTGCTAAAGACACAGGCGTTACTGTGCGATCGATAAATATCGACGCCAGTGAAGGAGCATTCAGTGGGGTAATTGGTTTGGTTGTGCGCGATTTAAATCACCTCGATAGTTTATTGGCTCGATTGACCACTTTAAAAGGAATTTATTCTGTCAGCAGAATGGAGAGCAAGGCATAAAATTTATAGTAATATGCTATCTTTACAAAAACTGCGTATTTATGGCACGTATATATTTTTTATCGGTATTCATTTTCTTAGGCTCAGCAATATTTGCGCAGGATGAGCCGGTTGAAGCCTTTGAATTTCCGGTAACAGATGCAATGTACGACAGCACTGTGTATAAACCATCGAACCAGGAAAAACTAAAAAAGCTCGATTTTGGTGTTGATGTTGGTGTATCGTATATGGTCAACTCCAATGGATACGGAGGGCCTTTATTTTCATTATCGCCCTATGTCAGTTACCCCGTAGGGAAAAGATTTTCTGTATCGGCAGGTGTCTCCGTAATGCATGGGAATTATTACAATCCCTGGCTTGCTGAAAGCGGGGGAAACAATTTTTTACCTATGACTCGCATGTTTTTATACGCCACAGGACACTATGCTATAAATGAGCGATTAACTTTGAGCAGTACGGTATACAAGGAAATTGTGGATGTACCCAATAGATATCCGAATCAAAATAATTCAACTATTCAGGGCCAGGGTGCATCAATCGGAATTAATTATAAAATTACTCCCAATCTTAGTGTTGGGGCACAAATTCGCGTTGAACAACCCGGATTGTATAGTCCCTATGCGCCACTTATGAACCCTTATGGTGGAAATTACACACCAAACTGGTGGTAAGAAAAAAGTTTTATATTTGAGACATACAGAATGAATCTGAATATGAAACTTCTTATTATAGCTCTTGCCCCTGTATTTATTATTGCTGTATACGTATATTATCGTGACAAATACGAGCGTGAACCTTTAGGAATGCTTCTTAAAGCTTTACTTTTAGGAGTATTAATTCCTTTACCGGTTATTGTTCTTGAAAGATTTTTATCTGGAATAAAACCCGATTTTCCTGGTGCATGGCCGGCTTTTTATGACGCTTTTATAGTCGCAGCCTTTTCTGAAGAATTGTTCAAGCTACTGGCTTTATATCTCCTGGTTTGGAAAAGCAGTCATTTTAATGAGAAATTTGATGGTATTGTTTACGCAGTGTTTATTTCGCTGGGATTTGCCGGTGTCGAAAATATACTCTATGTGTTTCAGCATGGAGAAATGACCGGCTATACGCGGGCCCTGGTCTCGGTTCCCGGTCACGCTTTATTTGGAGTTACCATGGGATTTTATTTCGGTCTGGCAAAGTTTTATCCAAACCGCCGAAGGGAGTTCCTCTTAAAATCATTTTTATACCCCTTGGTCTTGCATGGTATTTTTGATTTTATTCTTATGCTTGGTAATTACCGTTTAATGATACTTTTTGTACCATTCGTTATTTTCCTTTACTTCGATGGGTTACGTAAAATGAAGAACCTTTCGGATCGTTCAATCTTCAGGTAATTGGTGTCAAAGAATAATTGGGCTAATTTACTATTAAAACATCTGGTTTCAACACAGCTCCTTCATGCAGAATCGTCGGCTTTTTTGCTCCCTTGAGAATGGGTTCTGTGTGTTTAAAACTACCTGTCTGAATATATTCAAAAGCCTTTGCCAGTGCTGGTTCTTGTGCATCTCCCCAGTCATGCATATACTCATCAAAAACCGTAATATCCGGAATAATACCATCATCGTATTCAGCAAAACCATTGGCATTTAATGTTTTGGCAATAACCGGATAAAGCACCCAGTCCTGAAATACAAATTTCCCCATGGCATAGGGCTTGCCCGAAGTTCTTTCGCCAATATGCAATACATCCATATGGGGTTTCAGACAATTAATAACCAGTTCACTGGCCGAAGCAGAATATTCATTGGTAATAAAAAAAACACGTTCTAATCCCAGGTTCAGGGCTTCAGTATCAAAATACAAATCTTCATTGTGGGTTGCGCTTCTTTGATCATTAAAACTGAAGGATAAAAATAGTTCATTTGATTTATTTGGAGGAACCAGTGCATTTGCAATAAATTGAGCTATGTCAAGATATCCCCCGCGGTTAAACCTCAAATCAATAATTAATTCATCGATACTTTGAGCCTGAAGATTTGCAATGGTATTGATCAACTCATCCTCTGTATAACCCAGAAAGCTATTGTAAACCATATAGCCTGTTTTTTTGCCATCGATTTCATATGTGTTGGTATAGAAGATACCATTTTGATTAAACAATTCCCTCGAGAGTGTGAGAATTTGAATAGTGTTTTTATTGTCACGAAACTTCATTTTCATGGAGCCTGCGCTGGTACTAAAGAATTCGCTGAAATCGAAGTCCTTATGAACGGGCTGGTCATTAAGTTCCTCCAGCAACCAGCCGCGTCGAACCCCTGAACTGTAAGCGTTTGTGTTATTAAAAACAAAAGCAACCCGAATGCTATCCTGGCTATCGAGTCCCAGAGATATCCCAAATCCAAAGTCTTCGCCTTCATCAAAGGTAGCTGAAACAATTTCTTCCGGCGCCACGAACGACCACTTATCCTGGCTTACCTTTAAATCTTCCAGCAGGTTTTCCGGGGTGTCATAGTTATAAATATCAACGGATGGCATATCGTTGTACCAGAAATACCAATAATCCATAACTGTTCCGATAAATAAGTAAACACTATCATTAACAGTCTGTTGCGGCTGAGTATCTGTAGTTTCTTTTTCACAGCTTTGGAAACCAAGAAAAACTGATGCTGCTATTGCAAGCTGAATTGCTATCTTTTTCATAACAGAAAGTTCTTTATTCAAATATGCAAATTGTTTAAAATTTTTACCTCATAATTGAAGTGTTTTTATTCTAGTTCTTATTGGTTTAACATATAATTACTAAAATTGTAGTTCGATTAAAACTAAACCCAACCATGAGTGAAGCATTAAATTCTACCGGTGAGCTTTCCCGGTTGCACTATATATCGAGAATAAATAAGGCACTTGATTTTATTGAACAGAACCTGGATACGCCTTTATATCTCGAAAAAGTGGCAGAAATTGCAAGTTTTTCTCCTTTTCATTTCCACCGCATATTTACCTCATTAACAGGCGAAACTTTAAATAGTTTCATACGGCGTAAACGGCTCGAGCGTGCTGCTGGCTTATTATTATCGGGTCCGATAGCTGTTAACGATATTTCAGTTCGTTGCGGGTTTAACAGCAATGCTTCCTTTTCAAGAGCATTCAAAGAATTTTTTGGATTGAGTGCCTCCAGCTTCAGATCCGGTGGCTATGCGGAATATATAAAAAAAGTGGGTGGCGAAGATAAACTCTCCGGAGAGTATTTTACGAAGATGAATCCATTGGCAGCAGATCTTATTGAAAAAAGACGCAAATTCACCCAAAAAGTCGAAATCAGGCATTTTGATTCTTTTCCTGTTGCTTATTGCAGGCATGTGGGCAGATTTCAGGACATCAGCATTGCTTACCAAAAGCTATTTCAATGGGCTGGCCCCAGGGATTTAACAAATAAACCTGGCGTTAAAGTATTAACCCTTTACCATGATGATCCGAATTTTACATCAATGGAAAATCTTTATCAGAGTGCCTGTATTTCTATTGGAGAAGATGTAAAAACATCTGGCGAGATTGGTAAAACTACCATTGAAGGAGGTCTTTATGCATGCGGGCATTTTCGTATAAATGCTGCCGATTTTACTGAAGCCTGGGCCGGTATGTATGCCGGATGGCTTCCCGTTAGCGGCTATGAATGCGACAACCGCCTTCCTTTTGAGCTCTATTATAAGACAGGGGAAAACGATCCTAAAGGATTGTTTATTTTCGATATTTGTATTCCAATTAAAGTTCTTGATACACACTAATATAATTTACTATGAATCCGCGTGACTTTCCTTTTTTTATTGTTGATGTTTTTGCTGAGAATAAATACGAAGGCAATCAGTTAGCTGTGTTTACTGAGTCTCACCATATTTCATCGGATGAGATGGCAGCTATTGCCCGTGAAACTAATTTTTCTGAAACCACATTTATAACTCGTGTTGATGCGCCTAACAGCAGCGCCGATGTGCGAATATTTACCCCCGGAGGCGAAATTCCTTTTGCAGGTCATCCGACCCTGGGAACGGCTTATGTGGTAAACAAGCTTTTTCTAGGCAATACGGCAAGCCGGGTAGTTTTAAATATGAAGGTGGGAAGTATTCCTATGGAAATTGAAGATGAACTGTTGTGGATGACCCAGGTTCAACCCGAATTCGGCAACGAAATAGACAAGGAAATCATTGCGGAAGTGCTAAATATTAGTGTTCTGGATATTCTTCCAAATTTTCCTGTGCTACCAGTTTCAACTGGTTTGTGTTTTTACATTGTACCCCTTGCGAATTTAGATGTTCTGAAATCTATCAGGTTTAATAGCCATAAGGCACAAGCGCTTCTTTCGGGAAAGAAAACAAAAGAAATATTGGTTTTTACTCCAGAAGGCTATAACAACGCCGATGATTTAGCATGCAGAGTTTTTGTCCCTACTATGGGAATACCGGAAGACCCGGCAACAGGGAGTGCCAATGGGTGTTTGGCTGCATATTTGCTTAAGGAGAATTTTTTTAATAAAAATGAAATTGATATCCAGGTAGGGCAGGGGTATGAAATAAATCGACCATCAAGGCTTTATCATAAATCCCTCAGAGATAAGGGTACTTACACCATAAAAGTGGGCGGTAAAGTTCAGGATGTAGCCAGAGGTTACTGGGATTAAAGTAATCATTTACCTTGTTTTATATGGAGAATACCGGTAGTTAAAGGATTTTTTCTAAATAAAATAAAAATAATTAGGTTTATAAAATAAACTAGTTTATATTTATCTCAAATTAATTCTAATCTATCATGGAAAACTCAACATTAACACCTGAACAAAGTCTCTTGTTGATATCAAAAACAATAGAAGAGACAAAAAAAAGATTCAAAGAAAATGGCCACCTTTTTATATTTTGGGGCGGTTTAATACTTGTTGTCATTGGAAGCCAGTATATGCTGGAATTTTTTCAATTGCATAAAGTGTTTGATATTGCCTGGACCAGCATCTTGTTTCCACTTGGGGGTATCTATACATATATTTATGTAAAGAAAAAAGTTAAAAAGATGAATATGCCGGTAACTGTTATCGGAAACAATTTAAAACACATTACCTGGATAATTGGAATGAACCTTATGATAATGGGTTTTTTATTTTCTGATAAACTTGGAGATGCGAACGGCCCTGTATTTATAATTTTATTTTCTATTATGATTCTTGTAAGCGGATTATCCATAAAATTTAAACCCATGACTGTTGGAGGAATATTGGTAAATTTAATTGGTTTGCTTTGTTTTATCCTGCATCCTATGTATTATGGATACAGTATCATGCTTGCCGCCATAGTCGGGTTTATAATACCAGGGATATTGCTTAACATCGCCAATAAAAAAGAAAATGTTTAAGGATTTAGATCCCATATTGCACTCGCAACTGCGATTATCTATTGTATCGATTCTGATGTCAGTCGAGGAAACCAATTTCAGTTACCTGAAAGAAGAAACGAATGCCACATCTGGTAATCTGAGTATCCAGATTAAAAAGTTGCAGGATGCCGGCTATATTAAAGTGAAAAAGTCTTTTAAAGATAATTATCCAAATACCTCAGTATCCATCACAAAAATTGGCATAGAGGCGTTTGAAAAGTATGTAAATAATCTGAAACACTATATTCATCCCAAATAATTTTTTTATCAATCTAGTTTATAAAATAAACTACTTTAAAAACATAATAAAATGAAAAATGCAACAATTTTTTTTATGGCTTTCTTAATGGTAGCACTAGGATGCTATGCCCAGAAAAATGCACCTGAACAAGTTGAAGAATCTGTGCTAGACTTTTATCGCCAGTACAGTTCATTTACTGATCCGGGAAAATTTGTTTATTTATACGAAGAACTTCCTGACTCATTGCCTCAGCTTTGCAATTTAATCAGATCACAATTTATTCATCCTTATGCAGAGCTGCATAAATACCGTGAGCAAATACCCAAAGAGAGGTGGAATGAAATGTTTAGGTACCCTGGTGTTAAATCAATTTTAGAAGGACTGGTATCGCATGATTCTTCTGGTTTAACCGCGGATAGAAAACCCGAACACAGACTTATTTTGGGCTGTCAACAAAATGCTATTTTACTGGCGTCTATTCTAAAGTATCGAGGAATACCTGCCAGGGTGCGCAGTGGACATGTCACCTATTTGATACCTGATTTTCATACAAGTCATACTATTTGTGAGGTATGGAACGAAGATGAAAGCCGATGGATGTTGGTGGATCCCAGTACAGACAGAGTCGATTTCAGTCCCGAAGAATTTGATTTTAGTTTTGATGCATGGTTGCAATTGCAGAGCGGTAAGATAGATCCTACAAAATTTGGAGTTCCACGCAGATATTCCGGATTCGTTTCGATTGTTGGAAAGGTAAATACCGATTTAGCTTCGGTGCTGGGTACTGAATATCCCATCAACCAATATGCCCCCATGTTGGAGGAAGTGTTTAAAAACGAGGATCAATTGACTGCTGAACATGTAGAAATTTTAAATAAGGTAAGCGAATTAATGAAAACACTTGATGCTGAAAATATTTCAATACTAAAAGAAATATATTCGAACACACCGGATATTCAGATAAGCAAGTCATTTGCCGAGGTCACAAAAAAGCCCGATAATGGCACAAGTTCTGAAAAAAGGTAGATAGCATTAAACTGGCTAATTACACCGGTTTCTCCAGTTTAAAGCGATCCCACCCGGAAGTATTAGCTGCTGCATCATAGGTAGTTTGCAAAAAATCAAGTAATGTCTTTTCAGGATTTCTTGAATTTGTCACATCTTCATACTTCAGGATAAATTCTCCCATATCTTTGCTGTAGAAGGCTTGTTCGGGTAGTACTTTTTGCCCGGCAAAGCTTTCCGCGGCTGGATAGGCATAGGAATAAAACAGTGGAACCGGAAAATCTGCTGATCCAGGCCAAAAACCTGCACTGCTTACTTCCTGCGAATAGGCCTCCTGCATAACCTCCAAAGGCATGTTTGGCATTCCTCCCTGATGAAGCGGAGCAGGCTCGCCGGAGAACCTGGTTACCGCTAAATCAAATGCACCCCAAAAAAGATGAACAGGGCTTGCCTTTCCTATAAAGTTTGACCGAAACTGATTAAAGACTTCGTTCGCTTTAAGCATGGCCAGCCAAAGCGAATTTGCTGCATTGGGGTCATAATATTTATTAACCGTATTTTCGGTGAATGGAATAGCAGGTTCTATTTCATTTGGTGCGGCATGAATTTTAATGTTTAGTCCGATTATTGCCAATTTTTCAAACAGTTCTGAATAAAAATCAGCCACAGTTCTCGGGCCTAATTCCATTTCCAGGGTTTCTTTGTTCGAACAACGAATATAAAGTTTGTGTACTCTAAAATCAAAATCAATCTGAAAGGTACGCCCCCGGTACGGAATGCTATAGGTCGAAAATCCATTCATAGTTACATAGAGTGTTGTATGCCATGAATGGTTTTGCCAGGGCATGGTTTTTAGCCTCACTTTACCAACAATCTGAATCCATTGATGCAGTGTTTCCAAGGTGCCTTTGAGATTTTCAAACCTTAAAATTGGCCAGCTATGCTTGTTTTCCATAGTAAATTAGTTTTCTCTTTTCTATGCGCAATAAAGTGTTTACAAAGAAATTAACCTGTTCTGGTAATGATTGTTCATTCGTATTATAAGGCTTGTGAGTAAAGAACACCTGTTCTATTTTAAGATGGCCCAACTAAGCATGCTTAATTTAAACACCTACCTTTAAACATTTGGATAAGGCATGCGGTTTTATTAGAAAAGCATAATGGATCCAACCAGCACATATAATCCCCGGAATCTAATAATCTACGATGGTGTTTGCCTCTTGTGTGACAAATTTGTCCGTTTTGTAATAAAATACGATAAAAAGGATAGGTTCAGGTTTAAGCCTTATCAGCATTCAGCTGAATCGGTAATGCAACAAAAAGGATTAGAGTCGGTTTTGTTGGTGAACAAAAACAAAACCTACGATAAATCCTCTGCAGCTATTAGAATACTTGCTATGCTGAGAGGCCCGATATGGAGAGGCTTCTTTGTATTGTTAATTATTCCAAAGCCAATACGTGACTTCCTTTATAATCTGATTGCCCGAAACAGGTACAAAGTATTTGGTCGTACTGATGAGTGTATTCTGCCGGATGAGTCGGTTAAGCATAAGTTTGTTTAGTTTGCAGAATTGAGCAAATGAAGCAGAGTATTGTTTATTCCAGTTCCCATGATTCGGTTTTACACTTTATCGCTTCTGCAATATTACAATGTCTCATTTTTCCAATTTTTTTGCTTACTGGCTTCGTAGGTTTGTGTCATATTTAAACCAAAATCGTAAAACAATGAACAAATTTATTTCCTGGGTCGAAATTCCAGTTACCGATATGCAGCGTGCAATTCAATTCTACAATACGGTTTTTAAGCTGGATTTGCAGCTATTGGACAGTGGTGAAGAAAAAATGGCCTGCTTTCCCAATAGTGAAGGAGCTTTATCGTATGCGAAAGGATTTAAACCATCAAAAGACGGGGCTTTGGTAAGCTTAAATACAAAAGAAGATCTTGAACAAACCATCGAGCGAATTTTAATGGAAGGAGGTGAGGTTGTACAACCAATAACAAAAATCGAAGCAGAAGACAGAGGTTACTTTGCCATCTTTATCGATTCCGAAGGAAACAAAGTGGGTTTATATGGTAATTAAATTCTGATGTGGCTTTGCAGTAAATATAAAATACTACAA
>DNTK01000603.1 GCA_003508755.1 Bacteroidales bacterium
TAGCACTATCTCCTAGACTCTCTAATATGGACACTAGCAGTATTTCAATTTTTTCCTCAAACTTCATATATCAATATTTTTAAGGATGGTTAAAGGGAAAATCCCCTACCCCGTTCGATAGATTTATTTTTCTCTAATTGTTTCGTCAAACGTCCAAAGCTAAACTGCTTAGCAATTGCGCTCCCTTTAAAGGCCATCCCCATTTTCTCAAAAGATACACCATTAATTCTACCGGTACTTTGGGTTTTGATAAAGACTGAAATGCCTTTTTTTGAAAGTTCTTTACTGAGTTGATCCATATTGCTAACCCCCATTTTTAATTTCTGCTCTATTTCACTTCTAATCTCAGATCTTAGCTGATGTTTTATGGGTACCTTATCCCTGATTTTGCTTTTGCCTAGCCCCTGCTCTTTGGCTACAGTAAGTCCATGCTTTAGCTCCAACTGATCACATGTCCTGGCGGTCCTATTCTTGCACCACCTGTCACTGGCCACGTTGCCGTCAAAACCAATACGATTGATAATGATATGAATGTGCTCATGCTTGGTATCATGGTGACGGACAATTAAAAATTGATGGTCTTTCAGATTCATTTTGTCAAGGTAATCGCGAGCTATCTTTACCATTTGATCATTGCCAAGTTTGTCCTGATGGGCAAAAGAAATTGAAGTATGCCAAACAGCATTTTTTACATCGGGATGCTGTCGGCGTATGGCATTGAAATCTTGCGTGGCCTTTACAGCATTTTCACTACGAACTCCGGATTGATCCAGGACCTGGGCATTATCCTTATCCATCACGTATCGCACACACCCTCCAAATGATTTTCCTATGCTCACTTTCCCTATCATCTTAGCTTGTCTATTGCACCATTTATAGCATCAATTGTTTCCAAAATTTTAGCTGTCATTAGCTTTCGTTCATGGGTATATCGAGTAAGTTGGTTAAGGTTATTTGCCATGCCTACGAGTTGTCTATAAACATCTCTTTCCTCTTGTGTCCATAATGGTTTAAGCTTGTCATCAAGACCTTTTTTACGCAGGTAATTGGATACGGATAACCCATAGCGATTAGCATTTTTCTCTATCCGTTTAGATTCCGCCATGGTCAATCTGACACTGTATTGTTTTTCTCTTTTTACTGTCTTTTTCGGCCTGGCCATAAATGTTGTATTTAATAATCCAGACTGTGTCTGGTCATTCAATGGGTCCCGTCGGGACTCCGATTCGTTTTGGTAGCGATAGCGTAAAGCCAAAACCAAGACGCTGTTTTGAGACGCCAATTACGGAGCGATAGCGGAGTTTTTGGTGTCGATAAACACGTCTTGCTCCTACTGCGCGGGCAGCCCGACATGAAAGTAGAAATTAGCAGGCAATTATGCAATTTTTGCCTTGCTTTTATCTGCTGTAATGAGGGCATGATGGACAATTGCCTTTTGGCAAAAAGGAAAATGTAGGATATGAATGGTTGTATATATACATGGTAAAAACTACAAAATCATTATATTCAAATGGAATTACAACAAGCTGTTCTCAAGAAATATAGCCTCATCATTTCCGACCATCAGCGGAAGTTCGCTTCTCTTTCAATAAACTGATGGCTTCATGTAAAGCTTCTTTTTGTGTGTAGGTGTAATGCCCGGTACTTTTGATTGTATGAACAATTTCCTTTAACATATTTAGATCATCAGGATGAATGATAAATGTGTGCCTAACATAGTCCTTCTTAGATTCTTCCCTTTCATTACCACTCTCCTCTTTGTGATCTATTTCATCCAGATAGGTTATGTCAGATTTTCTTTTTTTGACCTCTTCTTTTTGAGCATCATCAAACAGATTAAAATCTCTTTTTTTTCTGGCCATTGTATTATCCATTGATTATTTCAGATACCAATTTACTGTAATCCTCAGCTCCATGACTCTCCGGATCGTATTGGAAAATATCTTGTCTCATACTTGGAGATTCCTCCAAAGCTACATTCCTTCGAATGTAAGTCTTCATTAATAGTCCAGGGTAATCCTTTTCCAAAAGATCCATCATATCCCGGCTGATGTATGTGCGTGGATTATGCCTAGAAAAAAACAATCCCTTAATTATTAGTTCCTTATTTTGCCTCTTTCTTATTTTATCCACTTCCTGCTTCACCTGATTCAGACCTTCCAAGCTGTACTGCTGTGCTTCCATTGGTACATAAACTTCACTAGAGGCCACAAATGCATTTATTGTTATCAGTCCCAATGATGGTGGACAATCAAATATTATAAAATCAATCTGATCACCATATTGCTTTCTTACCGCATCCAGAAAATCCGATAATATAAACTGAGAGTCTGATTCTCCTGCAAATTGCTTTTCAAACCTAGCAAAGTTTGTATTACATGGAATCAATAGCAGATTATTTCTTATCTTAAATACTGCTTCCTTTAGAGAGCACTCTTGCATTACCAATGTAAATATGGTGTTCTTAGGAGCTTCACTTAACATAGATTGGCTAAGGTTACCTTGTGGATCCAAGTCTATCAGTAACACTTTCTTGCCCTGAAGAGCTAGGCCAGCGCCCACATTTAATGCACTTGTCGTTTTTCCTACTCCACCTTTTCGATTGGCAAAACTTAGTATTTTCATATCAAAATTATTTCTTCAAATAAGTCTATTGGCTCATACAATGTAACACACAGTGTGCAAGGTAATATATTTAACAAAAATATAAAATAAATGACCCTTAATAATAATTTTACTATGTATTGTCGTGTAACATATGTAATACATGGTCATATCTATACTTACAAGTATTACATGCAACTACATTATTTATTACCCCCTTTCTGAGTTTATTAAAAAAGGGAAAAACTTAAAAAGTAAAAACTTTTTGATCATCCTTCAATTCGATCAGGTATAATATCACGGTCTTTATAATATCTTTTAAGAAATCGTCGTGTTCTTCTGGCATAAACATTGATCACACTCCAGTTAATATGCCTTTTCTCCAGGTATTTTACATAGGATGATATAGAATGTACATAAACCATGGTGTTTACCTTTCGGCTACCTTGGTAGGCCGTGATTGAATAATCATTTTTTCTTTTAAATTCGGTTGGCTCTGAAGGAGAATTCATTCTTTTTCAAAGATAATCGTTCCCTTGAATAAATGCATATTTAAAAAAGCTCAAATACATAAATTTCGCCGCAACAAAAACATTTGTTTGCTAATAGTTTTAGCATCTTTAAACAGTTACTTAAGTGAACCAAATTATATTTTCCCAAAAAAATAATATTATCACACAAAAGGTACTATCACCATTTATTTGTTGTTTAAATTAGGAAGTGGGTTGATAATTAAAGATTTGTTTGTCCGACTTAGGGAGGAAGGACAAACGCCTTATAAGACGTGTTTGTTGTAAACATATTTTATTTACTAAATTAATAATACTTATTAAGGGGTTTGTAAAATGCTGGTAATCAACTGTAAATGAGCTTTATTGCCTACTAAAACTTGACAATATTCAGGTTATCTCCTACCAAAACTTGACTTCCGTCTCCTTTATCCCCTACTAGTACTTGACGTTTTGCATAATTATTACCTACTAAAACTTGACGGTACTTTGTAGATAAGTCAATTGGATTGTGTATAAGTATAATAAATTGCTTCTGAGAGCCCTATTTGTACTTTATCCACTACTAAAACTTGATATTATTGCCCTTTAACTCAAATTACCCTAGACCTGCTAAAAGAGGACGGTAATTTGACACATGATTAGCAAAATAATTCATAACTAGACTCATTTATCTCCTACTGACACCTGGTTATCTTCATATGCCAGGAAACAATATATCTCCCCTCAATAGATATTTATGCCTGTTTATTCCCTACCATTACTTGACGATATAGCTTTCAATATAAACGCTCTCCTACATCAGACAATCTTATTATGTGATAATTTATCTCCTACCAAAACTTGACGGCTGCATAAATCTGACTTTTCATCCCCAATGTTTTTTCTTGTGGATAATCTAAATAAAGCACAAATCAACTCTATTCAGCATAGTTTATCCCCTACTAAAACTTGACAAGGTTGCAACTTTGTTAACTACTTGCTACCTTGCGCAGGTAGGAAATGGAGGATTTTTTATAATAATTAAATTCTAACTTATTCATTTAGAATGAACAATAATTCAACATCCAATCAGTTGGAATTGCCCCTTTCCATTGCTGTAAAAAGAGTATCCCCGGAGTTCTATAAGGTTGTCCAACCCAACATTCTTATTAATGCCTCAAATTCCGTTTTTAAGATTGCTGAGCACAGACTATATACTGAGATTCTGTCCATTGACCATAGGGCTGAACCCAATCGTCTTAATTATACCTTTCCTTATCGAATATTCAGACCTCATCAAAGAAAGGCAACTGCCAATGCCTGGAAGGAGGCAAAGATGATTATCAGACAAATTCAGAGCAGGGGTCTGGAACT
>DNTK01000039.1 GCA_003508755.1 Bacteroidales bacterium
GGCCTATGCCGGAACAACCGAGTTTATTAAGAATTACGAAACCGATAGTACTGAAATGATTCGCAGCATTATTGGTACCATTTCCTGGTTAGATTACCCATGGACACCCTCGCAAAAGGGGAATGCCGCTATTAACCGCTATTATAATGGATTTACACAACAAGAAGCTCAGACCAGGCGTGATGAAGTATTGTCGGCTACCATAGATGACATACGCGCATTGGCTCCCTTGGTAAACGATTTGCTTGACCAGAACACCTACTGTGTTTATGGCAACCAGGAGATTATTCAGGCAAATAAGGATCTGTTTAAATCCATACGTACCATTGTGAAGTAGTATACTAATTCAGATTTGGTTTTCATTAGAGCCGACATGTTATTCCTTTAAAAAAACATGTCGGCTTTTTTGGGTTTGTAGATTAAATTATATTTTTTGCAAATGTTCTTGCAACGATGAATTAAAAAAAGACGAGGATTTCGCAGAAATCCTCGTCCTAATTTTTAATAGAGACAGAATAAATCTATAACTATGCTCTATTGCTCAATTACAAGTTTGTTGTAATGAACGGCATCTGCTATACTTAATTGAATTAAGTATACACCATCATTTAAAAATGTAAGGTCGAGCTGTATATCATCATTGAAGACATTAAACTCTTCAGTATATACCTGACCACCTTTAAAATCGAAGACTTTAACTACCGCCTCGCCCTTGTAGGTTTCACTGGTGGATAGTTTAATTAAACCGCTCGAAGGATTTGGATATATACTTAAGCTACCCGATTTAGCTTCATTGACCCCTGTTCCGGGATTTACAGTAAAGTCGAAGCTGTTTGTAGCTAGTGTGGATGATATTTCATCGCTGGCAGAAACCGTAATATTGGTTGTTCCGGTTCCCGCTTCAACAATAACCAGGTTAGCGTCCTCGATAAATGATAGTACAACATCTTGATCAGCACTCGTTGCAGAATACGTGAGTGGGTCCATATCACTATCAAAGAAAACTCCTGACAGATCGATGGTGTTGGTGGTAAAGTTCTCATCCACAGAAATATTCGATATTGGACTAACAACCACTGGCGGAGTATTTACACGAATCTCGAAATTCGTAGTTGCCAATCCGCCAAATCCATCATCGGCATTAAGGGTAACATCAGAAACTCCAGAACCAACCTCTGTAATGGACAACATTGCGCTGTTAAGTGCTGTGGTAATTATGGTATCAAAACTATTCGATACGCTTATCATTAACACATCGCCATCGCTATCGGTAAACACGTTTGAAATGTCAATTTCATCCGTTCCAAATCCATCGGGATAGCGCATGTCAGGTAAGGGTGTAGTTACAGGGGCAGCATTCACTCTAAGATTGAATGATTGACTTCCCGTTTCACCAAAATCGCTTGTTGCGAAAATGGTAATTTCAGAAGTACCAGTACCAGTCTCGGTTATGGTTAATGTGGTTCCTGCAATGGTGGCAGATGCTACCATCTCGTTGCTACTTTCGGCCATATAGGATAGTGGGTTGTTGGAACCACTCTCGAAGATACCCGATACATCTTTGGTATAACCTGTAAACCCTTCCTGTACAAGTGTATCAGCAATAGGTTCAGCTGCTACTATATCGTCGATCGACAGCGAAACAGGAATTACCACAGGTCCGTTCGGATCATTGCTCGCAACAGCCATCTCGAAAAAGAAGCTTCCTGCCGAGATATCTGTATTTGGGTTAAATGTTACGGTAACAGTATCAGATTCTCCGGCACCAAGGCTTCCAGATTGATGTGATAATAACAGCCAACTTTTGTTCACATTCACAAAACCGCTTATATATTTTCTCGTATATGAGAATCCTCCACCATTGCCATTGCTGGTCCAGCTGTGGAAGGTCACATCATAATAGGTATCTGCATCTGTTAATCTCATCGAGAAAGTATATCCGGGAAGTTCGTTCATTCGAATATCAGCTACGTTTCTGATAGCATTTCTCCAGGTAGTATAATCACTTCCAGACACCTCATCGGTGGTACCATAAGCCCACTGTGTTCCTAAAGGAGATATCCAAGCACCTCCTCGATCATAGCTGGACTCCTGGGCAATGTTGTACAAGCCTTCTGAATTTTGTCTTGTCAGCCAAATATCTTCAGAAATTCTGTCCTGATTTTCCTCCAGGTTCCAGTCGGCATAGTCCTGCTTTGTGAAAGTTATTTCCTCGAGATTTGGGCGAAGTTGCCAATTGAGCACTGAGGAGCCACTGTTTGTCACAACAAACTGCTGTGATGAAAACTCACCGGTAAACAAAGTTGCGGAAAGTTCTGTCACATTCACCGAAAGGCTTGGAGGAACGACCCCTGTACCTGTTAAGGTTACAGATAATGATGGATTCACAGGATCATCAGAAGTGATGGTCATAGTACCTGAATATGCTTGTTCTAGCGTTGGGGTAAAGGATACCATAAGGGTTATTGCATCGAATGCCGGCACGGAAATATTTGACTCCCCAACACTAAAAGCAGCATCACTGAAACTAATGTCCGAGATATTCAATACATCGTTTCCATTATTTTCGATGGTAAATTCCATGTCAGTAGCATAACCAATAAAACCATCACCAAAATCGATGGCTGCAGTTGGAAGCAGAATTTCAGGATTTCCCAGCACCTCTAATTCACTTGTTAATACCACTTCCCGATTTTCAGTATCGTTAGAAGATAATATTATTTCAGCGTTGTATGTGCCGGCTATCATTTCGCTTGCGTCGAATGCAAGGGAAATGGTTTTGCTTGTACCAGGAAATACAACACCTTGGTTTTGTGAAGCTGAAAGCCAGTTCACCGGCATGGAGGGAGTCGAGCGGATGTAACTGAAACCTCCACCTTCGCTATTCGATTGCCAGCCTGTAAACATCAGGTCGAAATAAATATCTTCTTCGATCAAATGCAACGACATAGGCTTACCGACAATCGAGGGGGTATTTTGATTATGAAGTTTATACCAGGTACCATAATCATCAGGTGAAACTTCCATGGTATAACCATGTGCCCACTCTGTGCCCAATGGTGAGGTATTGTTTGAGTTATCATAGACACTTTCCTGCACTATATTAAAGATGCCTCTGTTATCAGCTCTTGTTAACCAAACCAAATCCGTAATGCGATCCTGGTTTTCTTCCATTAGCCAGTCGGCATAATTTGATTTGTAGAACACAACTTTCTCAATGCTTGCATTTGCATCTTCGGGCTCGCTAAGCTGATAGAAAAGGTTGCTTGTTCCATTGTTTGATATAACAAAATCTCTTGTTGTCAGACCATCAGCGATTAATGTGGCCGAAAAGTTTGTTGTATCTAGGCTTAATTCTGAATTAATTCCCATTACTGTCATCGAAGTAGCAATACTAACATCGGGTTGGGAAGGAACATTTGTGGCAATGACTATTGCTCCACTATACACATTATTTTGTAAAATACCGGATGCATTGTGCGTGATGACAATATTCTCGGTTGCCCCGGCAGCTAATGTGCCATTATTACCCGATGGCAAACCTTCAGAAGCCAACCATTGAGGCATTGGGGCAGTGCGGGTGTAGGAATATACGGTGCCTGCATCTCTGTTCCCCCAACTTAATATGTTTATGTCCACATACACTTCTTCGTCGACAATGTATAACGAAATTGTTTTTCCTGGCAGGCTTTGCGCCTGATTGTTCATCGCATTTCGCCAATCACTGGTATAGGGTCTACCCATAGATAAGGCTTCGTAGGTACTGCCCATAGCCCACTCAATACTATTGCCATTGTAATCCACCAGACCGCCTCCTCCGTCTCTGGTAAGGGAAACATTGGGTGTAATAGAATCACGGTTCTCGATGAGGTCTATATTCACATTTGCTCCTTTTTCAAAATAAAATAAGAATCCGGTTTCGTCAAATGCAATTGCACTATTGGTGGATAGACTCCAGATTAAATCTGTTGCACCTGTGTTAGTCATTACAATGGTATCAGTCGAAACAGAATCTTGTAATAATGTATCATTAAATGAATAAGCACTTAACGAAATTTCGGGTAAATCGATGCCTGTTCCTTCCAAAACAACTTTTATTAGTGGATTGGCAGTATCATTGCTGGTAATTCTTAGCGTATCGCGAATAAAACCAAGATAAGAGGGTGTGAATGCTATGGGTATAGTAGTATTTTCTCCCGGTTCCAGGGTAACAGTTGTTAATACCGGAACAAACTGGCTGCTATCAGCCGCAATGTTTGAAACAGTAAGTGTGCTGCTACCGGTATTTTCTATAGGCAAAGCATAGGTTTTGGCCACACCATTAAACACATCGCCATAATCATGAGCTGCATCTGTAGTAATTTCGGGTGTTCCTAACACTCTAAGGGTAATTGGAATGACAACAAGGGGTTGTGTTACATCACTCGAACGTATTTCGAGGTCGTAGGTATATGTGCCCTCGTTTAAACTTGTTGCGTCCAGGGTGTAGGTGTACGTGGTGGAACTACCACCGCCAACTGTTCCCGTCACAGGACCATCGAGCCAATAAGGAAATGCTGAGGTACGTATATAAGAGAAGCCACCTCCATTATTTCCAACTGTCCAAGACGAAAAGGTTAAATCAAAATAAATATCTTCTTCTACAAGGTGCAGGGAAAGTGGTGTGCCAGGCAAATTATTAAATCTACCACTTATCTGATTTCTAAGATCATAGAAACGGCCATAAGGTCCAGGAGAGGCAGTTGTGCCTAAGGCCCATTCTGTTCCAGCGGGTGCAGTTCTTGAATTTCGGTCGTAGCTGGCTTCCTGGGCGATGTTAAATAAACCCTGGGTTGAACCCCTTGTTATCCAAACATCGTCGGTGATCCTATCCTGGTTCTCTTCTAAAGTAAAATCTGCATTATCGGCTTTTGTAAAAGTTATCGGATTGTTCGCGTTCCAAAGGAGATCAGCCAAACCTGTGTTTTCAATGGTTAAATCGAAGGTGCTACTGCTACCGGTATTGAGGGTATCGATAATTTCGCTTTCAAGTATGTTGATAATTCCGGGAGTCAGCACATCAAGTTCTGCAGTAACTGTTTCCAGAGGGGTATCGGGGTCATTGCTGTTGATTAATATATTTCCATAGTGCAGCTCTGCTGCCAGATCCGAACCTTCAAAAGAGACATCGATCATTATTGAAGCTGCAGGAGCAAGAGAACCACTTATGTTGGAAAGACTATACCATGGCATCATTTGTCGGCGAGTATAAGCAAATCCACCACCAGGGCCTCCACCTGAATAGCTGGTAAAATTCACATCGAAGTACAGATCATCGTCTGTCAGGTAGAGCGTTATTGTCTCTCCCACCAGGCTTTGTGGGCTACCGCCATGAGCATTTACAAAACTCTCAAAAGTGCTGTCTGGCACCGTAGTTCTTGCGCTTCCCAGTGACCAAAGTGTGCCTTCGGGTGAATTTTCTGAGGAAGAAGCCTCACTTTTAGCATTAAAAATCGATCGGGTTAATGCCCGTGTAATCCAAACCGTATTGGTAATCCTGTCTTGATTGCTTGGGAGGGTCCAATCTGTATCGTCTTCTTTTGTAAACGATACATCAGGGCCATTAGACAGTGAGTCAGTTAAAATAATACTCTAATCTAATGTCGCATCACCATTGTTAGTAATAGTAAACGACACTGTGGAGGATTCTCCATTGGCAAGCGCATCGCGGACCGTGTCCACATCAACCGAAATATCGGGCTGAGCATAGCTAATTCCCCACATGGAGAGGAGTAAGAATAGTAAAGTAAATCTTTTCATAATTAAATTAGGATTAATTTATAGATACACTGTGAGGTACAAAACTGGAAATGGATATGGCCGGATGGGTTCTTTGGTTCCAGAAGCACTTTTGCAAGCTATTGCTTAAAATACTTAATGAAGTTACAAAAATCCGATTCAAAATCAAAGGCTAGTTTTTAATTTACTTTTTTTGAAAACGAGCCATGGAGCTGTACAGGCCGAAATTAGCTCATTGTAATATGGAATTAAGTTTGTACGCTTGACCGTATTGATTATTTGTATACCTGCAACTGAAAAAATACGAGAGGATGCTCAGGGCAGTCGCAGTTGATCTAAAAGGAGAAGTTTTGAAGCATGTTACCAATAAATATTACTGACCATAAAGCCGTTCTCCACCAATTCAGGTTTTCCAATTGCTTAAGCAGACTAACATTGCTTACGCCTGCGGCAATTTTCTGGTGGCGTGGAACAAACAACCAGAAAGTCAAAACCCAGACAATTAATGCCGCAATAAGGTTGAAAAAGGAAAATAATTCTCGGGTAAACCAAACTTCCAGTATTGAAAACAGGAGCTGTCCGAGCATTAGGGGAACAACAACCAAGCTGATTCGCCGGGTATAAATTTCATGCCACTGCATTAGTTGATCTTTACTATAGTAGCGGAAAGAAGGGTAAATAGTTAATTGTACCATCCAGATGAGTATAACAAGGCCACCATCGAAAAGAAGTTTTATTTGTTCCATGTAAACACGTTTAAATGCTTTTTGGGTGAAGCCAATCCAATATAATAAACAAGGATAATTAAAACAGGGTGAATTAAAACCAGCCTCAACCAGCCAATCCATTTGGGCACGCAAAGGCTATTGTCAATGCAGGATCCCTCCTGAATAAAATATATATGTACAGGAATAAACACTATAAATAGCAGAATAGTTGCGATACTGGCTATTCTGCGAAGCGAAGGTATTAACAGTGCTGCTCCCAGAATAATTTCTGAACTGCCTGCCAGCACATTTAAAATTTCTGGATAAGGCAGGTAAGGTGGAATCAGAACTATATAAACCCCGGGATACAGAAAATGAGAAATTCCTGCTACCATTAAAAATGCTGCAAAAGCTATACTAAGAAATGGTTTCATCTGATAATTTCCATTTGTATTGTACGTGTACCTTTTTTAGAATAATCAAAAACGGAATCCACCAAATAAAGTCGTTTGTGAGGAGCATGTAGAAAAATTCGAAAGGTATATTCCCGCTTGCATATTGATAGATAAAACCGACAGGGCCCAGTACTTTTCCAAGAAATCCGACTGCTACTATGGGCCAGTGGCGCAATGGATCAGCCGCAGCCCACCAGTAGCCCAGCCCGTAAACGCCTATCACCATTCCCATACCCTGCCATATGAGCATATGGTTGAGAGGTGAAATTCCAATTAGAGAAAAAAAATGGTTAGGAAAAATAACTACCCATGCGCCCCAAAGGATATTATAAATTGCAGCCAGCCGCAGCGTTAGTTTCATCATTAAAGGATTTCTAATTAGTAACAGTTTAAACAAAATACAGCTGTTTTCAGTTCAACGGTTTTTGCTAAGCCACATTCTTAGCCAAACTTGACGGTAAAAGCAGGAAGAATATGTACGCTTGTTTCCTAAGAAATTACCTAAGAAATTTACCTTTTGATGACATAGGTAGATAAATTATTGTAAGGGCAATTGGCATTTCATGGTTCAGAAAATTATTCCTGCAGGTCCGATGCTATAACCGGAGTTCTTAATATCTGCTCGAAAACCTCCCATGCTTTTTGAGGAGTGTAAGTGCCCTGTACTTTTCGATTAATGTATTGGTGCAATAGATCTTCTCCGGTGGAGTAGTTAATGATGTAACTGCCATAAGCATCTACAAAATCGAGTGCCTGGTTGGCTCGCTGATTTGTGTACGACAAGTCATTCATAAGCTGTTCAGTGGCTTGCTCGCGGGTAAGCTTCCCATCGAAATAGGCCCTGCTGATTTCGAGTCGCAGGTAGGTAGTTGATTTGCTTAATTGCTTTTGGATAGCTTTGTAGTAGCTATATCCATTTGTATCAAGGCCTGCAATAGGGAAGAGTACTTCTTTCTCGAATTGCGTGCGTTCAGCTTCTGTAAAAATAATCGAGCCTCCAACTTCAGCTATACCTTCAGCAATAAATGATAATGGCGCATATAAGGGGGAAACCGTAAATTCGACCCAGCCTCTTTCTTGTGCAAAATCTAAATCCATCAAGGAAAGGTGGAGGTGATGCCCCGGATATACTTCATGACTCAGGTAATTTACCATATAGTCCATGGTTGAGGGTCTGTCGGTGTTTAATTGAATAAGACTGTGGGCATTGCCTTTATACCAATTGTAGGCACCCCAGGGTTGATTGCTAACAAGCTCAATTTCGATGCTTTCGTGTTCAGGTAAATCAATGGACAATGCAGTGCGACGGCGGCATTCTTCTACGGCAACCTGCATGATGGTATCAAGCTTTTCAGATGGGATAATAAAAGGACTTCTTAAACTTTCGAGGCGCTCAGCAGCTGTTCCCTGTCCCGGTAATGATGTTAGCATCTCTTTTATCTCTGAACGCAAAAATTCCACATCTGCTTTTGGAGCTGTGGCTCCATAGAATATTTTCGATTCATCTTCAAATGTCATTTTAACGCCCGCTAAACGTTCGATGTTACCAAGCGCAGCAGCTACATGGGCATACAAAAAACTATGACGGTATTTTTCCATTTCATCCAATTCAGCTGGACGAATTGCATTTAGTTTGGTCAATAGCTCTTCTGCCTTTTGTCTTAGCTCTTCCGAAGGAAAGTTTTTAGCTTTATCTTCTGATATTTCTTCAGGTTTCCATTCATCAGGACCATGGTAGGCGTCGATATAGTATTTATCATACAGTCCTATTTCCAAAACCAATTTCACGTACTTTTCGGCAATGCCATCCATGCCAGAAGCAACAGGTTTATGGGCGGGTTTACAGGAAATGATAAGAAGAGCAAAGATGCCAGGTAAAAGAACTGAGTACCTCATGATTGAACAAAGATTTATTTTATCTCAAATGTAATTATTCTAGTGTATAAAATATGCAATGCAAGCAATAAGATTTGCAGATAAGTATGCGAACAATTTATGGCAAGTATCTTGCTTTTTATATAAACTAATGTTTACAAAAAGAGATATATTAAAGTGCCCTAAAAAAACTTTATCTGTTAAGGGGAGTAATACCATTTGATTATTAAAATATAGTTTATAAATTGAGCATTCA
Organism: Bacteroidales bacterium; assembly: GCA_003508755.1. GTDB lineage: Bacteria > Bacteroidota > Bacteroidia > Bacteroidales > UBA10428 > UBA10428. The sequence continues at coordinate 9,072 of DNTK01000039.1, forward strand.
TTGCCACGAAATGATTAAAACAAAAAAACGATGAAACAACTTTTTTACCTGCCATTATTGCTCTTTGTCATAGCATGCACCTCTAAAACCAAAAGCGAAAACCCCTTCCTTGCCGATTTTAACCAACCGGTCGATTATGCAGCTGTTACTGCTGCGGATGTCGAAGATTATGCCAATACTGCATTAAATCAGGCGTTTGAAATACTCGATGCTATAAAGCAGGAAGAAACGCCGAATTTTACCAATACCTTTATTGCCTACGATGATATACAAAACGTAATTGGTAAAGCTAACAGAAACTGTTTTATGCTTTACTGGGTATCGCCCGATTCGCTGATTCGGGCAACAGGCCTTTCCAGTTATCAGTTGCTCGATTCTTTTGGTATTGCCTTATCGGCCGATAAGGAATTGTATAATAAAATGCTGGAAGTAGCAAAATCTGATGAATATAAAGCACTAGAAGGTCACCGCAAGAACCTTGTTGATGATGTTATCGATTATTTTGAATTTGCAGGTGTGGGCCTGGAAGATGATAAGCTGGAACAGTTTAAGAAACTTACTGCAGAGATTACAGTGCTTACCACAGAATATTCGACCAATATGAATACGGCCAACCTTGTTGTAAAAACTGATGAAAAAGGAATTGCCGGCATGCCCGAGAGTTTTAAGGATACCTACAGAAAAGAGGATGGCAGCTATGAAATTCCGGTAATAAATGCCACCCGACGCCCGGTATTGAATAATGCCAAAAGCGAAGCTACCCGAAAGGATTTTTACATGAAGTATTACAACCGGGCATCGGATAAAAATCTTTCGGTACTTGACGAGATGGTACATAAGCGTCATGAGCTGGCTCAACTCATGGAACATCGCTCATATGCGTCTTATGCCATTTCGCAAAAAATGGCCAAAACACCCGAAAATGTATGGAATTTTATCAATGATCTAATGGATCGCTCACATGAGAAGGCTATAAATGACCATGAAAAGCTCAAAGTTTTTCGAAACACAAAAAAAGGTACCCAAAGCAACGAGGCTGTTAAGCCATGGAATTTTGGTTATTACAGAAATCATCTGTTGAAAGCCGATTACAATGTAGACCATGAAAAAATTCGTGAATACCTTCCCATGGAAAGTTGCCTGGCAGGTATGTTGGAAATATACCAGGAACTATTAGGACTGGAATTTAAAAAGATTGAACAAGCTTCGGTTTGGCACGAAGAAGTTGATTTGTACGAAGTTTATGAAAACGGAGAATTACGTGGTCGTTTTTACCTCGACTTATTCCCCCGCCCCAATAAAGAATCATGGTTTTATGCGGTGCCTTTAACCTTGGGAAAATCTACCGAAAAAGGATATGAGGTACCCGTAGCTATGTTGTTGTCGAATTTTACACGCCCGACCGACAAATTGCCTTCTCTAATCACTCATTCAGAATTAAGAACCTTATTCCATGAGTTTGGACACATTATGGAATGCATGTCGTACAATGGCGAATTTACGAGTCAAATGGGTTCGCTTGCCGATTTTGGCGAAGCGATGTCGCAGATGTTCGAAAGCTGGATTTGTGATTATGATATGGTAAGCCGCTATGCAAAGCATTACGAAACCGGCGAAGTATTACCCAAAGATGTTTTTGAGCGTATGATTGATGCTAAGAATATCACATCCGGTACTGGTACACAATATTCGTTGGGAAACTGTATATATGATATGATGCTTTATGACAAATACGATCCTGAAAATCCTGTATCAACCGATCAGCTGTGGCGCAATTTAGATAAAAAATTAGCGGTGCCAAGTTATGTGGAGGGTACACATCCACAGGCAAGCTGGATTCATATTAATACGCACCCTACCTATTATTATGGGTATTTATGGTCGGAGGTGTATGCCGCTGATATGTTTACCGTTTTTGAAGAAAAAGGCCTGCTCGATCAACCTACAGGAATTCGCTTCCGGGAGCTGATACTTGCCAATGGCACACAACGCGACATTGTTGAAGCAGTTGACGAGTTTTTGGGTCGTCCGTCGAATAACGAGGCTTATATAAAGAGTCTGGGATTGGAATAAAGAGCACTCCGAAAACAAAGAAAGTCTGTAACCTCTCTGGCTACAGACTTTTTATTTTTTATACCTTGCTTTTGTGAATGCGAAATAGAATACCCACAGAACAATCACAGTTAAAATAGTTAAACCTACGTGATTCCCCCGAATGGTTGGATAATCATACTGTGCCAGGAAAAACAGATTGGCAAAGTAGGCAAAAACAATTGATAAAACAATTAATACTATTATCTGAAAGCGTTTCTTCATCATTACAAATTAAATCCTGATAAAAATACCTCATTGTTTATCTTTTGATTAGAAGATTAACAAAAAACAAGCCCGACGTATCCCTTATGGATATCCGGGGCTTATTCTACAACCAAATTGAATTACCTAATCATTATCCTCTTCAGCTGTAAAGTCACCAAGTAATTTCCAGGAGCCACCATCTTTTACAAAGAAGTCTACGTTTTTTCCATTGTAGGTTACATCCTTTGTTTTTTCTCCCATTTTCATGGTAAATGAGAGTTCGTAATAGTAATTAACAACTGCTGCATTTTCAGTAACTGTAATTCTTGCCGGATTGAGATCCCAAAAGGTAATTTTCATCATTTCTTTCATCATGTTAAACCGTTTGGTCAATTTTTCTTTGTCGGTGGGTAAGGCATACTCAGCATTCCAACCCTGGTATTGTTCATGAAAGTTTTCCATTGCTCCTTCGATATCGAGCTTCTCCCATTTCATCCAGGTATCTTCGACTACTTTCCATACTTCCAATTGTTCTTTATTCCATTCTTGTGCCTGAAGGCTGGTTGCAGAAAGGAATATCAGCATTAAGAATGCTGTTAGTACTAGATGTAATACTTTTTTCATAATAGTAAATATTTATTGGTTTATAAATGTTGAGAATTATTTAAAATATAGGTTTATTGTTATGATGTTAATTCTGTATCATTCATAACACACTTCAAGGGGTACATGAGTACACTATGACTTTCTCAGCTATTGAAATACTTGGGAAAAATACTGATGCACACAATTGCAAAATCGGGCTTCCTCTATCGGTCAACTCTCTTACAAATTACAAAAAATTTATGAATTGCGACAGAAAAATCCTTCAAAGCAAATTCACTGTTATTTTTATTTGCATTATGGTCCTTAAAGCATTCTTATCAGTTTAAAGTTAGATGATTAAATTCTGGCTGTTATCTTTGTGAAGATTGAATGTTAAGTTGTATTGAAATTGTACTATGATTAAGGCCACAAAGCAAGACAGGGATGTAGCGATTGATATTCTGGTATCGGCATTTAAAAATTACGACATCGAGAACTCCATAAACTTTGTGGTAAAACCCGATAAATGGCGGGTAAAACGCATGCGGGTATTGATCGGGTATTTGTTTGATACCTCCATGCTTTTTGGGGAGGTATGCTTTTCGGACGATAAAAAAGCCTGCCTGATGATAAAATACTCAGAGCGTGTAAAGACAACACCTGAAACCATTTTTCTTGATTTAAAATTGGCATTCAGATGCATTGGAATAAGCCGGTTAGGGAAGGTTCTCAATAGACAGCGTGTGGCAAAGCGTCATTGGGTTAGGGAAAAACACGTTGTGCCCGTTATTTTAGGAGTTGCTGAGCAAGCACAAGGAAGTGGAACAGGTGCCCGTTTTATGCTGGATGTAAATCGCCACTATAAGAAGAACACACTCCCTGCAGTGCTCGATACAGCCTCTGAACTCAATGTTCAACTGTATTCTAAATTCGGATTTAGAACATACCACATGGATGAATCGCTGGGATTCAAATTGTATTTTATGCGCAGGGATTAATTGTATGAATCATTCCTAAAGGCCCCACTTTCTTGTGTGAGCATTGATCTTGATGCTGGCACAATTATGTGTTCATACCGATTGATTTCAATTAACCCACAGGCAGAGTTCAGGAATTGCTCTGAGAATTATGCCTGACAATTTTCTTTCTAAAAACTTGAGTTAGGATGCCAACGAATGATTTTTTTTGATGCCGATAGCTATCATATAATATACTCACCAAACAAAACTTCAACCCTGATTTCATAATCAACTACTTTTATATCTACCCTTCTGAGCAACAAAAATGCCATATTGTATAGGATTTATGAGTAAAAAAGCGTTAAGCTGGAAAAAAATAATTAGATTTTGTAACTAAATTGTAACTTGCCATACTAAGTTATATACCAAATAGTGGAATCTTTTATCAACCAAAATCTTTTAATCATGAAAACCATTTTATCAGCCATTATTTTATCCCTTTTTTGCAATGTACTTTTGGCTCAATCCAGTGAGCTTAAATACAATCTTGAAAAGGATAAAGTTTACCGTGTGAAGGCTTCGAGTGTTGTTGACCAGAAAATGACTATGCAGGGCCAGGAAAGGAATACGGAGACCAAGAGTATTTCTTATTTCTCTTTGAAGATGCTGGATGCAAAACCTGAATTTTTTATTGCAGAGGTAAAATTCGATACCATTACAACCATCATTAGCATGCCTCCGATGACTTTAACATCTGCCGAGCCCGGGGATATTAATTCGGAAGATGCAGTGCAGGTTACAAACAGCATATTAAACCGATTATGCAACAGCACCCTGGTAGTGCGCATGGATTACAAAGGCTTTGTGCTGGACATTATGAATCATAACGTTGTTGAAAAAACTGTTCTGGAAGGTACCGATTCACTAAAAGGTATGGCTGCTATGGCCAAACCTCAGCTTGTTATGATGGCCGATAAAGATGCCCTGAAAGGGATGATTGAAGGTGTTACCGCTTATTTACCGGCCACAGAGGTAGCACAGGGTGATAAGTGGGAGTCGACTTTTAGCAACAACATGGGAGGTGTTGGCATGCTAATAACCAGCAATTATAAATTAAAGGAATTATCTAAAAACAAGGCCACTCTCGAAGGTGATGTGGTTATGAAACCCGCTTCAACTGAGCCGATGATGATGAACGGCGCCGAAATAACCAACGAAATCAGTGGATTGGGAAAAACCAATATGGAAGTTGATACTGAAACCGGTTGGTTAATTAGTGGCTCATCAAAAGTGCAAATGTCGGGCACCATGCATGTAAATGCCCAGGGGCAAAGCATGGTGATACCTGTTGAAAGCATGGTGGCCAGCGAAACGATTGCAATAGAGTAGTTGTTGCATCACACATGAAGAAGTTATTTCTTACTTTAGGATTATTAACCAGCGTAGCATATTTTTTAACCGCCCAAAGCATTCAGGGCTATGTTTTGTTCTCGGCAGACAACTCGCCGGTAGAATATGGTTCGGTAGTGCTAAAAACACTTCCCGATTCGGGTTTTATCTCGGGAGTGATTACATACGGCGAGGGGCAATACTCCTTTGATAATGTTAAACCAGGTAATTACCTTGTATCTTCGAGTTACCTGGGGTATTCCGATGCGGCTGTAGCTGTTGAGGTTGGAAATGGTGGAGGTGTGCATTTTGCCGACACCATCTACCTCGAGGAAGCAACCAATAAAATTGATGAGGTACAGGTGACAGCCGACTACATTCGGGGGCAGGAATTAGTAGATCGTACGGTGTATTCCATACCTCCCGAAATTGCTGAATCATCTATCGATGGTTATGAGGTACTGCGCAAATTGCCGTCGGTACAGGTCGATTTTAATAACAACATTACCCTGAATGGTAGCAGCAATTTTATTATCCAGGTCGACGGAAAAGAGCGCGATAAAGAATTTCTTGCCAGGTTAACGCCTGCCGATATTAAATCAATCGAGATCATTCATAATCCTTCCGGTAAGTACGATGGCTCTATTGATGGAGTTATAAATGTGGTTTTAAACCGCGCGGCCAGGGTTGGAATGAGCGGTAACGTTGCATTGGTGGCAAAGCCCTTTAACCGGCCTTTCCTGTTCGGTAATGCGGGACTTGATTACGGTCGAGAGAAAATTACCTATTATGTTTCGGGGTATTCGTTCAGGCAAATGCTGGCCAACAACACGCGGTCGCAATACCATTTTGAAAGTGCTCCCATTATTGATTCCCTGATTAGCACAACAGGTGACGGCGATTTTAGCATTTCGGCCAGTGCCATCAATACAAGTTTTGATTACTATATCGATGATAAGCATAACCTAAGTTTGAACTACAGTTTTAAACCCACCCTTATGCACACCGAATTGGATAATCTGGGGCAAGTTTATGTGGATGAGCTACCAGCATATGAGCAGGAATTTATCAATACCAACGATGTAAGAAGTGGCGAATCGAATGTGTCGTTATTTTTTAAGAAGAAGTTCAAAAAGCCCATTCAGGAGTTTATCTTTGAGAATAATGTGTATTGGTTTGGCTCAAAGGATGAAAACACTTTTGCTACCAGGTTGTACCCAACGGGTGAACCCGGCATATCAGATACGGTATCGTACCTTGAAAAGGTTGCCAATAATCGGAATTATGTACGTTCTAAAATCGATTATGTACATCCGGTAGGTGTTTCGATGCGATTAGAAACCGGTTACCAGTTTTATTACCAGACAATGCTTTTTGATACCGAAAACAGTGATATTACACGTAGCAACGAATTCGACTACAATGAACTTCGCAATGCAGTATACGTAAGCTGGATGTGGAATGTGAAGAAGTTTGGATTGATGGCCACTGTGCGTGGCGAATACAGCGATATTCTTATAAACGATACCGCTTCAAACAATTATTTAACACTTCTGCCATCGACAAACATTCAGTATAAAATCACCGGAAGCCAGAATATAAAGTTCACTTATAACCGCCGAATAACACGACCTGGAATATACCAGTTGAATCCTTTTGTGCAACTGAACAACTTACAGTTTATATCTACCGGTAATCCTGAATTGGATCCCGAACACCGCGATAAACTGGAGCTTAAATATTCCATCAACTTTAAGAAAAACTTTATTTCACCATTTGTTTACCATACCATTATTACAAATAAAATTGGTACCATAAACAGCTTGACTGAGGTGGATGGAACGCCTATTATTAGCACATCGCCCGAAAATGTGTTAACTGGCTATGAACAAGGATTTGGAATAAATTCAATGCTTTGGTTTGTAAAAATCGATGGTTCCATTTTTAAAGGTCATTTTAATGAGTACAGCAATGACTTCACAAAGATCGAAGCCCGCGATTACTATTCGTATAACGCAACGGCCTTTATTTTTGGGCAGCCCATAAAGGAAAAGCTTACCCTGTTTGGTTTCTTTATGTACCAGGGACCGCGGTTCGACGCTCAGAGCAAAACAACTTCCGAACCGATTTATGGTTTTGGCGGGCAATATAAATTAAACGATCATACTTTTTCCGTAAACTGGGTTTTTCCGGGTAATAAGAATTATACCTACAATAAAACGGTGACCGAAACGCCCGAGCTGTATTCAGAGGCCAGCAATAACTTCGATGTGCAGTACTTCATTCAGTTTGTATATGCCTATAGTTTTAAGAAAGGAAAGACTGTGAAAAAAATAGGGCATAAAACGGATGTAGAAAGTGATACCAAGGGTGGTGGGATTCAAAATTGATTTTTAGTACAGTATGAAAAAATAAGGCCCTTCTGATAATTGGTATGCAGAAGGGCTGGTCCTTTACCAACTCAATGGTTATGCTTTCC